>QMSS01000005.1 GCA_003649715.1 Thermoplasmata archaeon | reverse complement strand
TAAACCCATTTTTATCTAATTTTCAAAAACTTTTTTGTCCCCCCTCTTTGCCCTCCCAACATTTGTTATATAACTATGAAGACCATTTTTCTAGCTTATCTTCCTCCTCTCTTTTGATCTGATCTTTCTTTTTTAGATTAGTGCATATATGTCATCAATGTTGAGCTTGTACAGAATCTCATCTAACTGTTTGTTGTCAACGTTGTATCCAAGTTTTCTCAACATGTCATGTACTTTATAAAAAATCTGCTCCTGCTCTATAACACCATTGAGTGTTTTATCAACCGCACACTGATATATATGTTTACAAAGCATTATGCCATCTATAAATGTCAAACCATTTTCCTCTCCCAGAAACACTCACCTCCCCAAACTGTTATGAGAATATAATGTTTATTTATAAAAGTTTGTATAAAATTTTTTTTATCTCATGTTGACCAACTCTCTCTAGCTAATGGAGAATAAAAATTTTTTTGTTTGAGAAGCTTCATATAAGTCTGTTCCTGCAATAGTCTCTCATTGAGCATAACCTACATTTCCATGGCTCATTATGATTTATCTCAACATCCCTGTTTTTTAGCATAGATCTCATATTTTTTATCACCTGTTCTAACTCAAATCGTAGTCTCGGATTGAATTCTATCTTGTAATCCATGTTGTTATAGACAAGTATACCATATGGAACAAAGGATCTATAGGACTCCTCAACTATTTGGCAATATGCTGCAAGTTGAAAAACATGATGTTTTTGAGGCTCTGGATATTCCCCAGATTTAATCTCCACGGGGATAAAAACATGGTTTTTTTCGATGATGTAATCTGGTTTACCTACTATCCTGTATTTCTTCGAAAACAATGGTTTTGCAGGTACATCTAGATCTGTATATACTACATTCCCATCTGGTATTCTATGTTTTTTTCTAACAATTTTTACATCTTTCTTAATCCTATTTGATTTGATTAGAAATATAACTGCAGATAGAAGAAGTATTATGCTGACGGTAAAGACAAATAGATCTATGCTACTAATATTATCACCCATAAGATAATAACTGAAAGGGATACCGCAATGAGTAAGTATCCTGCTAATGCAAGACGTCTCGATTTCTGCAACTCATATCCTATGTAGGATATTGTTTTGCCCAGTGATGTATGCCTCTTTATACCAGTCTCCAATAAATCTGATTTAGGTTTGTATCCACATCTTTGCAGATGCCATGATATAGAGCAGTATAGAAACTGAGATATTTCTGATGCACTTATAATTTCCATCTTATAAGAAGAGGAATCATTTATTTTATGTTTCATAAAACCATTTTTTTGTTGAAAAAACAAAAAGTATTTATGGTCTGTGCGGGGATAACTGAAACTAAAAAATTCTTCCCACGCATATTCTGAGATATAAAAAAATAGTTGGAAACAAGCATTATATGATTAATGAAAAGTAGAATAAGGCATGGAATCTCTATGTGTAAAGATCTTAATGGGTTTATTAAAGAGCTGTCATCGATATATGACAGAGACAGTATGAACACATACATTAGCCTATACATTAGCAGATCTTCAGAACAACTTAGGTTTGTTGATAGAAGAGAAAAAACCTGTAAGCTACTTCTAACTGGAGAAGAATTAAAAAATTTTTTAGACACAATGGATGACATAAGAGATTTTCTAGTTAAAAATCATGAAAAAAACCTTGCTGTCTTTGCGTCACGTAAACACAATTTTTTCAAATACATCTTTCTACCAGTTGAAGTGAAAAACCTGCTGGTTGTAGACTCTTCGCCATACATTCGGCTACTTGCTCGGCTACATGATGAATGGGAATCCTTTATAATACTGCTAATGAGCTCAAACTATGCTAAAATATTCTCAGTGACATTTGGAAAAATAAGGCATACAAAAAATTTTTCAGCGGATATCATAAACAAGCATAAAAAAGGAGGCTGGTCTCAGGCACGTTTTCAGAGGAAGAGAAAAGGCTCCATACATGCATTCTACCTACAGATCAGGGATGCATTACAAAAAGGCGATATCTATATGGGAGAAAAAATCATTTTAGCAGGCCCGGGTACTGCCAAAAATCAATTCAAAGATATACTTCCGCAGAAGATAAAAAGCAATATAGTAGATATCATAGACATAAGCATCGACGAAGAAAAGAAACTCTTGGAGGAATCAATACCTCTTATTTCTCAACTTGAAGAAAGAAAATCCTATGAGACTGTTCAACAGCTTAAAAGAGAAATACTGAGAGATGGTTTGGCTGTATATGGAATAAGGGATACTCTACATGCTGTGAAAAATGGACAGGTAGAGCTGTTGATCATAGAGAAAGACTATAAACTACGGGGATATCTTTGTGAAAACTGTCAGATAGTGGAAACAGAGGAGATTTATAGGTGTAGATACTGCGGCAAAAAAATGTCGGAGGTAGACGTAGTGGAAGAAATACTTGAATTTGCAGAAAGAACCGATGCAGAGGTTGAATTCACTGATGCCGAAGAAATATCAAAACTAGGGCACATCGGGGCAATACTAAGATACAAATAAAAAAATAGCTTCATAAATGGTGGTTTGTTGCCTCTAACAGAAAAATGGAGGCATCTATCTTTTATTTAATGATCAAAACAAATATATATCAAAACCATTCCTTTCCAAAAACTATAAACTGTATTCTGAATCAATCTTAAAAGAAACCTAGGGGGTATAAAACCATTATGAGCCATATGATAGGTATACGTAGAGAAGACAAAAATCGCTGGGAGAGACGTGTACCGTTGACACCGGAACATGTCCAAAAACTTAGAGAAAAACATGACATAGAAACAATCCTTCAACCCTCGCATATACGTATTTTCTCCGATCAGGAATATCTAGATGCAGGAGCTAAAATTCAGGAGGACTTATCGCAATGTAATGTTATATTTGCGATAAAAGAGATCCCAGTTGATTTTTTTGAATCAGAAAAAACCTATGTGTTTTTCTCTCATACAATCAAGGGTCAAAAACACAACATGCCAATGCTTAAAAAAATGATGGATCTCCGGTGTACACTCATCGATTACGAAAAAATAATTGATGAACAAGGTCACCGTCTTGTTTTTTTCGGAAGATATGCCGGTATCGCAGGTATGATCGACACACTCTGGGCATTTGGACAGAGACTAAAATCCAGGAAAATAGACACGCCATTCAGTGAAATCAGACAAACCTTATACTACGGCAGCCTCTCAGAAATCAAAAAACAACTGACAATAATAGGAAGAAAGATAGAAACCCACGGTCTGCCATGGTCTATAACACCATTAATCATCGGCTTTGCTGGATATGGAAATGTATCAAAAGGTGCCCAGGAAATAATAGACATATTCCCAACCAAAGAAATACGTCCAGATGAAATCAAATCGACATATGAGAAACCCTCAAACAAAAAAATCTACAAGGTAATATTCAAAGAAAGAGACATGGTAAAACCATCTAAACCGCGTAACCATTTTGATCTACAAGATTATTATCATCATCCTGAAAAATATGTTTCTATCATGGAAAAACATCTTCCCTATCTCACTATACTAATAAACTGTATATACTGGGATAACCGTTATCCCAGATTTGTTACAAAAGATTTTGTAAAAAAATACTACACTAATAAAAAAACAATACATCTACAGGCTATAGGTGATATAAGCTGTGACATTAACGGGTCCATCGAATTCACCATAAAGGCGACAACCCCAGACAGCCCCGTCTATGTATACAATCCACTGACAGATACCATAAAGGATGGATACAATGGTGATGGTATACTTGTGATGGCAGTGGACAACCTACCATGTGAGCTACCACGTGAATCATCCCACTCCTTTGGCGATGCCCTACAGCCTTTCGTCCCCGCTCTTGCAAAGACTAAACAACCCATAGACTTCAAAAACTATGACATACCACCTGAGATAAAAAAAGCAGTTATACTATACCATGGTGAGCTAACACCACAATATCAATATATCAACAAGTATTTATAAATCCTTTTCATATTCTTCCCAATTCCTGTTCAAAAAGAAGAGTAATGGTGTATGAAGGGAGTGTGAGCTAAGGGTGAAGGAGATACTTGTTCTCGGCGCAGGCATGGTGTCTAAACCACTTGTGAGATATATACTGGAACAAACAGACTACTTTGTCAAAATAGCAACACGAACAATCAGTAAAGCCGAAAAAATCATAGACTCACATCCACATGGAGAGGCACATGAGCTAGATGTGCATGACAACATAAAACTGGAAAAACTTATTGCCAAATCAGATATTGTTGTGAGCCTCCTGCCATACACATATCATGTAAGAGTTGCGCATTATTGTCTGAAACATAGAAAACACATGATCACAACATCCTATGTAAACAAGGAAATGCAGGAGCTTGATAAAAAAGCAAAAAACATGAAGATACTGATACTGAATGAATGCGGCTTGGATCCTGGCATCGACCACATGTCCGCCATGAGAATCATACACAAAATCAAAGACAACAACGGAAAAATAAAAGGTTTCTCCTCATACTGCGGAGCACTGCCATCCTTAGAGGCAAACAATAACCCAATGGGATACAAATTCTCCTGGAGCCCAAGAGGAGTACTACTGGCATCCAAAAACTCTGCTAGGTACCTAAAAAATGGAAAAGAAATAAAAATACCTGGGGAAAAACTTTTTGAACACTACACCATCAAAAAAATAGATGGAATCGGGCATTTCGAAAACTATCCCAACAGAGACTCCATACCCTACATACAAAAATATGGAATACCAGAGACACAAACCATGTATCGTGGAACACTACGTCACATAGGATGGTGCGAGACAATGAAAAAAATAGCAGATCTCGGATACCTAGATGAGACAAAAATAGATGACCTAGAAAAACTAGTATCCTACAGGGATCTAACCAGAAAACTCATAAAAAACTCAAAAAACAATGACCTAAAAAAAGACCTAGCCCGCTATCTAAACATAGAAACATACTCTGCAGTTATGAAAAAAATCGAATGGCTTGGGCTACTAAGCAACAAAAAACTACCAGAAAACCAACATTCACCACTAGATATACTAAACACATTAGCAATAGAAAAACTAAGATTTGAAAACGGTGAAAGAGATATGGTGATACTGCATCATGAGTTCACAGCAGAATATCCATCTAAAAAAGAGCACATAACATCAACCATGATCGAATATGGAATACCCTATGGAGACACTGCCGTTGCAAGAACCGTAGGTCTACCAGCAGCTATAGCCACAAAAATGATATTAGAAGAAAAAATAGAAACACCAGGAGTACACATACCTATTACACGGGAGATCTACAACCCCATACTTGATGAACTCGAACACATTGGAATAGTATTTAATGAAAAAACCGAAGCAGAATCATCATAAGAAAAAAATTATTTTTTTCCAGCAAAAAACTGATAAAACAATTTTTTAGGAAGAACCATCTAAAAAACACTTATAGAAGTTTATTAGGATGAGGATTGTAACCGATATCATTTTATTTGTATGACAGATACCGCCACATTGCAGATATATTCAAAAAGAAATCAAAAAAATTTCGAAGGAGGAAAAAAGATCGATATGTCTATTAAACCAGATGAGGTGCATGATATACTTTCCAAATATATGCTGACTGACGGTTTCGATCTTGTTTTAGATATAAGAAAAAGCAGGGGATGCCGTATATATGACTCCCGGACCAATAAATACATGCTTGACTGTTTCTCTTTCTTTGCAACAGCCCCACTTGGATGTAATCATCCTAGTCTCACTACACCAAGCTTTCTCAAAAAACTTGGTGAGGTAGCTGTAAACAAACCATCTAACTCTGATGTCTATACCACAGAGATGGCAGAGTTTGTAGAAACCTTTGTAAAACATGCTGTTCCAAAATATTTCCATCATCTTTTCTTTATAAGCGGTGGTGCATTGGCTGTAGAAAATGCATTGAAAACAGCTTTCGACTGGAAGGTGAGGAAAAACATTGAAAAAGGAAAAAGTGAGCAACTTGGAACAAAGATCATTCATTTCAAAGAGGCTTTTCATGGTAGAACAGGGTATACCTTATCGATGACAAACACCTTTGTAGCTGAAAAGACAATGTATTTTCCAAAATTCAACTGGCCGCGTATAACTAATCCAAAGATTAAATTTCCACTCAACAAAGAAAACCTCAAAATGGTTATGGAGCTTGAAAAAAAGGCTGTGTCAGAGATAGAAAAAGCTGTTGCTGAAAATCCAGATGACATAGCTGCCCTTATAATAGAGCCCATACAGGGAGAAGGTGGCGACAATCATTTCCGTAAAGAATTTTTTTTGAAGTTGAGAAGACTCTGCGATGAATATGAGATGATGTTTATACTAGATGAGGTACAAACCGGAGTTGGACTAACAGGTAGGATGTGGGCTTATCAACATTTTGATGTTCAGCCGGACATACTAGCATTTGGCAAAAAAACACAGGTATGTGGTATAATGGTTGGAGACAGAGTAGATGAAATTAAGGACAATGTATTCAATGTGTCTAGTAGGCTTAACTCAACATTTGGTGGAAACCTTGTAGACATGGTCCGTTGTCAGAAATACCTAGAGGTTATAAAGGAGGAAAAACTTGTTGAAAACGCTGCAAAGCAGGGGAAACGTCTTCTACAGGGTCTAGAGGAAATATCCAGGAGCTATCCTGAAAAAATATCTAATGCACGTGGACGTGGTCTCATGTGTGCCTTCGATTTACCAACGCCGCAGAAGCGAGATGAGATGAAAAAAAGATTGTATGAAAACAATCTTCTCATACTATCATGTGGTGCTACTTCGATAAGATTCCGCCCGCCGTTGATTATAACTGCTGAGGAGATAGATGAAGCTCTTGAGATAGTGGATAATGTCGCTAAAAATATCTAAAAACCTTGTGGTTACAGCAGAAATCCATTCTCCATAATTTCTCTGAGGATCAATATTTTTTGTGAAATTATCATACTCCCATTTTTTTTCTGAAATGTGATTTTAGTTTTGGTTTTGCAACTGTAGAAACGCCATATTACTGTGTTTTTGAGAAAAGTGTTTTTAGACAATGAGACAATGTTTTTTGAAGAATCCTGGGAGTTTTTCTATTTTTTTTCTCTCCTGCCTCGTGGTGTCGCGATCACGAATAGTAACTGTGTTGTCTATAGTTGTGTTGTGATCAATTGTGATGCAGAAGGGTGTTCCTATTTCATCCATACGTGCATATCTTCTGCCTATGCTACCGTTGTCATCGTAATATGTTACAATGCCATTTTTTCTCAGCTTTTGATCCACTTCTCTGGCTATCCTAACAAGTTTTTCATCATTTGTAAGAGGAAATACGCCTGTTTTTATCGGTGCTATCAATGGGCTGAGACGCAGAACATGGTATTTCTCACCTTTTTTTTTCGTCTCAACATAATTGTGCTCTAGTATACAGTAAAATATTCGGTCTATACCATATGAAGGTTCTATGACATGTGGTATGAATTTTTCACCAGTTATTTTTTCTTTCTTTTTTACTACTTCATAGCAGTTTTCTGGTATTTCTATGGTTTTGCCATCTAGTTCAACTGTTATTTTATTTGTATCTAGTAGTGGTTCCATGTTTTCCAGTATTTTTTTGATTCTACCTGCTTTTTCTTTAAAGAGTGGGCCAAGCGTATCCATTTTTGGGATAATTCTTTTTACTTCTACTGTTTTTGCTTCGCCTAATTTTCTTAATGCATGCATGTCTGTTCCAGATGCTTGTATGTGAGCGTTTATGTCGTAGGCAGATCTGTCTGCGATGCCCACGCATTCGATCCAGCCGAATCTTTTGCTGAACACTTCTGCATCCCAGCATTCGGTTGCATAATGTGCTAGCTCATCTGGTGCATGTTTACGGAATCTAAATCTCTTAGGATCTATTCCTATGGTTAGTAGAAATTCTTGTGTGATGTACATATAGTATGCAAGTGCCTGGTTACGTATGATTTTTTTTTCTAACGCCTCTTCTAATGATATATGCATTTCTTTTTTGTTGTCAAAGATGTATAGTTTTTTATCTTTGACATTGTCAAATTTTGGATGGTTTTTATCTAATGGATCAAAGAATATTTCAGCTTCTGCCATGGAAAATTCTCTTAGCCGTATGACTCCTTGTCTCGGTGATATCTCATTTCTGTATCCTCTTCCGATTTGGATTACGCCAAATGGAATTTTTTCTCTTACATGTCTGTACAGAAGGTGGAAATCTGTGAATATGCCCTGAGCTGTTTCAGGTCTTAAAAATGCTTGTCTTCCGTTTCCACTACCGATAATGGTAGAAAACATGAGGTTTACAGGATGTATGTCTTGCAGTCTGCTGCCACATGTTGGGCATCTGATTTCATCATTTTTTATAGCATCTTTAACTGTGATGTTCTTGTCTATGATGTCCTCTATCTTGTATGATTTTTTGCATTTGCTGCAGTTGACTGTCAGATCCGTGAATTCGTCAACATGTCCTGATGCCTTTAAAACATCGTATGGTGTTATTGTTGGTGTATCTATCTCAATGCAGTTTTCCTGTAGAACATATATTTTACGCCACAGGTCTTCGATGTTGTGTTTAAGTAGGGTACCAAGTGGTCCATAACTGTAAAATCCTGCAACGCCGCCGTAGATTTCAAATGATGGATAAATGTATCCTCTTCTCTTTGCAAGTGTCATGACTTTGTCATAAATATCTTGAGTCATCAAACCATTCTTCTCCTAAATCTAATTTTGTTCTTCATGTAAGCATTTTTTGGTTTGACAATATTTTCCATCTTTATTTTTTTCTTGTATTTTTAAAAACTAGAATTATAAATTGGTTAGTAAGATTTAAATATGCAGGCCATGAGATCGATGTCTGTCACCATCCCCACTAGTCTGTCATCTGGGTCAACAACAGGTATGTGACTGATTTTGTTTTTAACCATTTTTTCAGCTACCTCGGATACGGGGGTGTGTTTAAATGCTTTTATGACGTCTGTAACCATGATTTCTTTTACTGGAACGGGTGGCAGATCTACCTTGGTTGTGGAGTAATAGAATCTCACAGTGTCTCTTATTCCCTCCCATGTCCACTGATCTTCATCATCGCCCATCCCTATGTCCAGTCGTGATACACTTTCACGTACATGACTGAGTTTAAACAGATCTCCATCACTGACTATCCCCGCTAGTTTCAGTTTATCATTTAAAACTGGGAGGGCGTTTTCATTTGTTATGTTGATTATTTCCATAACAACTGTTATAGGTGTTTCCTGGTAGATGGGGACCAGGTTGAATGTGAAATAATTTTCTACAAACTCCTCCTTTTTATCAAAAAGGAGTTTCAGTATATCTGTTGGGCTTATAATACCCACTAAATCCTTTTTTTTATCAACAACTGGCAGACCATGTATTCTTTTTTCAAAGAGCAGTTTTGCAGCTTCTTTGATATCTTGATCCTTGTTTACAACATATGGATTGCTGCTCATAACTAGAGCAAGCTGATCCTCATCAGCATGTCTGAAGATATCGGTTCTTGTGACAACTCCTGCAACCTTTTTTGTATCCTTTTTCAGGATAGGCATGCCAGATACGTTATGTTTAGCTAGAATCTTCAACGCATCCATGATCGTACCTGGAACATATCCTACGATTAGATCCCTCGACATCACTTCTTCTACTTTCATAGTAGGCTCCTTCCCCCCTATTTTGTTTCTAAATAGGAGATATATACTGGTTTTAAGGATTTTTTGTCTAATACTACAAAGTCAGCTAATGAGTTGACACCAAGAATGTTGTAATCCAGATTTAAAGCTTTCCTTGGAATATAGGTTATCATGTTGAGAAGCTCCTTAAGAGAAAACTCTCTGCACATGTTTTTCAGATATTTTAGCTCATCTAGAACATTAGGTGGGCTTAGCATTGCATTATCTGTGCCAAGCATTATATCAACACCAGTTTGTCTCATCAGTTTTATATCTGGTTTTAACCCAAAAAAAGCATTTGAACGAGGACATACAACAACTGGTATATTGTTTTCTCTGGCACGTATTAGATCTGATTCTGTAGCCTTAATCATATGAATTAGAAAACTAGGTTTGAGATCTAAGATAAGATCTATATCCTCTCTTACGGCCTCACTTCCATGTAATGCAAAAATCTTTTTTTTCCTTCTTGTATGCTCAGCAATCTTCTTTATCTCTGGATATTCCCAGTCAGAGATACTGCTTAACCCTATCCCATCGGAGTTTTCCAGGAGTATTTCAATCTCTTTTTTATCATATTCCGATTTCTGCGGACGTGATAGTATTATAGAAAAAATTTTTTTTCCATCAAGAGCTTTTTTTAACATGTGTATACCATCGATCCCGTTTTCTCTAAAATCACAGAAATGTGATACACCTGATTTTATCATAACATCTATTGATCCAATCATGCCATCTATTATTTCATCCTCTGAAGCCTCTCTCAGCATCTTATGTTTCAGTCCATGTGGCGGCGCAACCAACTCCACAACATCTCTCGGAAGATCGATATTTTTTTTTCTGATAAATGAGTCACCTATGTGCGTATGTGCATTCACAAAACATGGAACAATATAACCCTCTGCTACTGTTCTTCCTGATGGTGTTCCACTGTTATGTTCAACTATTCTACCGTCTTTAAATCCAATATATCCCCTTTCAAATCCTTCTCCAGTAAATATATCTCCCCTTATATACCACGTCATGAGATTATCTAAAAGATGGAATAGACATATGAGTTTTTATAGTTCCCCCCAATTGTTTTTTTGCATTCTTCTAAAAAGAAAAGATTGAGACAAAAAATCAATTAATGGTTTAATGGTTTTTATATAAGAGAGGTTAGAGAGGTTAATATGACATTGGATATCTCTCTTTTTGTCTTACAGTTCATAGACAATATTTAAACCATTGTTTTCCATTTACAATTAAAACCTATCTGATATGATCTGATATGGTAAGTGGTATAAATGAAGGACATTGCCTTTGTTTTGGATGATCCCCATATGATCTCAAATATCGATAAGTCAGGTATGTTAGATATAATCGCTGGTTTTCCTGAGCAGATAAAAGAGGCGGTGATGATAGCAGAAGAGAGCGACATACCTGATTTCATCAAGATAGACAATATTGTCGTAGGTGGAATGGGCGGATCTGCTATTTCTGGGGACATAGTGCAGAGCTTATTTAGAGACAGGATAGAGGTTCCAATTCATGTTAATAGAGAATATGATTTACCGAGATGGACAAACAAAAATACATTAACTGTTTTTCTTAGCTACTCTGGAAACACAGAGGAGACACTCAGCTCCTTCAAAATCGCCTGTCAGAAAAGATGTAAAATAATTGGTGTTTCATCTGGTGGAAAGCTAGAAGAACTATGTGTAAAGAGAGGGATAAAACACATCAGGATACCCTCAGGTTTCCAGCCAAGAGCAGCAGTTGCATATCTCCTGTTTCCACTTATACTTATTCTCAAGAAAAATGGTTTGTTGAAAAAAACCAACATAGAATCTGATATAGAAGAGGCAGTCAGTGTAGCAAATGATCTCATGAATACCAATAAAAAAACTGTTGAGGAAAAAAACAATATCTCAAAGCAGATTGCACGAAAAATATTCAATACCATACCTCAAATATATGGATGGGGTTTCTACATCCCGATAGCCCGAAGATGGCGTACACAGTTCAATGAAAACAGCAAAATCGTAGCTAGAGATGATGTAGTTCCGGAATGTAATCATAATGACATTGTAGGATGGTCATCAAACCTGGAGATGTCGAAGCAGTTTTCATGCATCCTTTTTAGAGATAGAAATGATGAATCCATACAGATGTCAACACGTCTAGATTTTATGAAAACCCTTTTTGAGGATACTGCTGCAAACACCATAAATATATATCCCCGGGGGAAAAGTAGACTTGCTAAAATGATCTATACCATGTATCTAGGAGATTTCGTTACATGCTACCTTGCTGTTTTAAGAAAAATTGATCCAACACCAGTGGATATTATTAGAGAGCTAAAAGAACAACTAGCAAAAAAATAGTGTAAAAAAAGCTAGGAATCATAAGGGCATGTGAGGAGGAAAACCGGATTACCCCCTCCTTATAAGTTTTTTTTGAGGATAATTGACTAAGCCGTTTTTCATACCATCTTCTACTTATATACCCTATATACTTTTCAAAAAAACATAAATATAGCCTAAGCCATCTTTCGGTTAGCTTGAATCTACAAAAAAAGTAAGAAGGTGGTTGATGAGAGGAAGGATCTACTTTAGAATTAGCAGATATTTCATCATCTTATCATTTTTATGGCTATTGTTAGGCATGTTCACTATTATTCTCCAACCAGTTTCCGCTCAGGAGCAGGGAAGACTCATCATAGTACTATATGAGCATGATCCTGACACAGGTATTCCAATGGAGGATTACATCTTTTTAGAGGGAAAAGAATATGGTGTGTTGGTTGGCTATGAAAAGATAAACGAGTCTGGAGTGGTTGAACGTGGGATTGCATACAATGTTACCATCACAGTTCCATGGGGTACATATGTCAATAGTATACTACAACCGGAGATCTCGATAATAGCTCCAAGTTTTGAATCATATCCCTCATTTTTGATAACCGCATCTAAAAAGGGATACGTCGCTGATGAAGTAGAGGTAACTGTCATCAAAGGTAGAATAAGGATTTTTACAGATCCTTCTCCACTAAAAGTAAAGGAAAAAGAGGGTTTTCTAGTAACTGTAAAGGATCAAGATGGCAACAGAATAGCTGGAGCCATGGTATACATTGATCAGGAGGGATATAGAAATCATTTAGTACCCACAAATGAGGATGGCATCGCATATTTATCAGCACCTACTGTTAAAACAGATGAAGAAATCACTGTTACAGCATATAAAGAGGGATATACAGTTGGATCTACAACCATATTTGTAGAAAACATAGAGGACACATCCGTTATACCCCCAGATTTTTTATCAATACTTGCTGCTTTCCTATTTGTAATACTAGCTATAATATTTGTCAGGCTACGTGGCAAAATCAAGATATCTAAGACAAAAAACAAGATAAGAACACCCCTATCTTGGGGTAGATATATAGGTTATAAGAAAAATCTGCCGCTGTCAGAATATAAAACTAGTGATGATGAAAACAAACCTGCATCAGAAACAAAGCATGCAGAAGAGAAAAAAACTGTTGAAGTAAGAGGTCCTAAGATAGAAGAGATTAGAATATATAGAACAGATAAAAAAAGAGAAACAAAATATGTTTCAGATGAGGATAAAAGAAAAAGTATATCGTCACGTCGTAAATACACAAAACCACAGTATGACTGGTTTGAAGGAACTGAGGACATAAGATACAAGATCGATAGGATAACAGGGAAAATAGATGAGGAAGAGATCGATAAATGGTTTGAAGGAGTGGATGATATTAGATCAAAGATAGATGAAACACTGAGGAAAAAATACAAAAACAAAAAATAAAATTAGGGCAATCCACTCATAACAAATAGAAAAAGAAAAAATAATGAAAGTATAAAGCAAGCAATGTTCAGACTTGGTGGAGACAAAAATAACTTCAAAAAATTTTTTAAACAACAAAAACTGGTATCTATGAAATATTTGTTTGAACTGTCCAAAGAGCATAAAACACTGCCAACAGCTGAGGTTCTCTCCTGCTTAAAAGCCGAGGATATTCTCTACAATGTTATAGAATCCAATGAAGATGTTTTAGTCATAGAATCAAAAAACATGACAGACTACAAGATAAAAAGACTAGCGGATAGATTATCAATGACTTTTTTTGTAGACAAACTATTATTTTCTTCCCCGCCTAGCATTGATGAGATAAGAAGACATGCATCAAAACATAGGATAGAGGAGGATGGCTCGATAGAGATAAGATGTAATAATAGATCAAAAACTGTTGATTCACAGAAAATAATAAGAGAACTTGGGGAAATATATTCAAGAGATAGAACAGTAGATCTTACCAAACCAGATCTGACACTACGGGTATCAGTCACCAAGCTGAGAGTATATGTAGGTTTAAAAAAAGCTGAGATTAATAGAAGCCAGTTTGAGGAAAGAAAGGTTCAGTATCGACCATTTTTTTCACCTATTTCTCTGCATCCTAGGCTGGCACGTACACTTGTGAATCTATCTATGATAAAAAGAGATGAAATACTGCTGGATCCTTTCTGTGGAACTGGTGGTATACTGATAGAGGCAGGTTTAATAGGTGCAGAGACCATTGGGGGCGATATAGATGATAGGATGATAGAGGGTTGTAGACAAAACCTTGATCATTATAGGTTGAGAGACTATAGACTGTTTTGCTGTGATATAGGTGACATCATTAAGTATGTAGGTCAGGTTGATGCTGTTGTTACTGATCTGCCATATGGTAAATCGACGACAACAAAAGGAGAAGACATAAAACAGCTTTATAGAAGAGCGTTTAAAAATATTTCTATGATGCTTAAAAGAGGTGGAAGAGCTGTCATAGGTTTATCAAACAGAGATATGATGGTACTTGGCTGTCAGTGTTTTTCGTTAGTAGAATATCATGTTTTTAGGGTTCATAGAAGTCTCACTAGATATTTTGCTGTGTACCAGAACTGAAAAAACCAAAACACTTTTTATCTATGATCCTAATCCTGTTTTCTTAGATATGACTCAGTTGAGCATTATTTTTCTTGGAACTGGTGGAAGTTGGCCGACGGTGAAGAGAAATGTTTCTTCAGTGGCATTGAAAAGAGGTGGTGAAATCCTTTTGTTTGACTGTGGGGAGGGAACACAACGTCAGTTTCAGAGATCGAAGCTTAGCTACATGCAGATATCAAAAATTTTTATTACTCATTTTCATGGGGATCATTTTTTGGGTTTACCGGGTCTTATTCAGACTATGCAGTTGAATGACCGAGAGAAACCTCTTCATGTATATGGTCCAGTGGGAATGAAAAAACTTCTTTCTCAGATTTTATCTTTGGGATACTTTACGCCAGCCTATGAGATAGTATCCCATGAGGTTAAAAATGGTGATGTGCTTAGGTTTGATGGTTATGTTGTTCGCGCTCTTCATGTTGATCATAATGTTCCAACATTGGCATATGCTTTTGAGGAAGATATGCGTCCCGGTCGGTTTGATAAGCCTAGAGCATTAGAGCTAGGTGTTCCTGAGGGTCCTCTTTTTAGTAGACTTCAAAGGGGGGAGACTGTAACTCTTAGGGATGGAAGGAAAATAACTCCAGATATGGTTTTGGGTCCACCTAGGCGAGGTAGGAAGATAGTTATATCTGGAGATACGCGTCCATGTGATGAACTGGTAGAGTTTTCAAAAGATGCAGATGTTCTTATTCATGATGCAACATTTGATTCTGAGCTTGAGGAGGTGGCTAATGAGTATGGACATGCAACTGCTTTTCAGGCTGCAGAGACTGCTAAGAAGGCGAATGTGGAGTTTTTGTTTCTGACTCATATTAGCCCCAGGTATCTGGGGTATAAGGTGTTGCAGGATGATGCAAGGAAGGTTTTTAAAAATTCTTTTGTAGCAAAGGATTTTCAGGAGATTGAAGTAAGGTTAAAGAAATAAATTGAGCCAAGGTTTTTTTATGGTTCTGATATAAATATTGTAGGTTGAGTTGTCTAGATCGTTTCTCCTATTTCTGTTTCCACTTTTTTCTGTTTTTTGACGGAGTTTTTATGACAATTTTTATTAAGCTCTTATGACAATTTCTTTTTTGGATTTTTATGGAAGATAGACCATCATATGATGAGTATTTTATGGAGATGGCTCATGTTGTTGCGAAGAGAAGCACATGTTTGAGGCGTAAAGTGGGCGCTATACTTGTGAAGGATAAGCATATTCTTAGCACGGGTTACAATGGGGCTCCTAAGGGGCTTAAGCATTGTTCTGAGGTTGGGTGTCTTCGTGAAAAGTTGAGGGTTCCATCTGGTCAGAGGCATGAGCTGTGTAGGGGGTTGCATGCGGAGCAGAATGCGATTATTCAAGCGGCTGTTTTTGGTGTTTCTATTGAGGGTTCTACGTTGTATTGTACTAATGCGCCTTGTGTGGTTTGTGCGAAGATGTTGATAAATGCTGGTGTTAGGGAGATTGTGTTTTCTGGTGATTATCCTGATGATCTTGCTAAAAAAATGCTTGAAGAAAGCAATATAAAAATAAAAAAATTTAAATAATAGTAATGTATATAAAAATTGGCGGAAATTGAAAAAATTGGAAAAATATAAATACTTAAGAATGATTTACTTAAACCGAGGAGAAGAATATGAAACGAAAGAGATCATTTGTATTAGATGAGACAGACAGTAAAGTCGTTCAATTATTCACAGAACTTGGGATGCCAAAAAATCTTGCTAAAACATTGATGTACATCTCACAAGTTGATGAATGCCGATCTGCTGACGTAGAACAAGGAGCAGATCTCAGACAGCCTGAGGTAAGTGTTGCCATGCAGGAACTCAGGCGCAGGGGATGGGCCAAAAAAAGAGACATAAAAAAGAAAGGAAAAGGAAGACCAGTTCACCTATACAGATTAACTAAACCCCTCTCAGAAATACTAAAAAGCTTCGAAGAAGAAAAGATGAAAGAGGTAGAAACCATCAAACAAGACCTCACAGAACTACAGCAACTGATATCAAGATACGAGAAAAAACAATAAAAAAAGAAAGACCTATAACAAATAAAAAACATAAATTTATCCCAAAAATAAATTATCTATCACTTTTTATTTATCCCAGGATAGCAACCTACGTAGCTACCTATAAATATTTCCCCACCCGGTGATACTCCATTGAAAAATAGAATAAAAAAAATTTTCCGACTTACAGAAAAAAAAATTGATACAATAATAATAAAAAACTCTGTTTTTCCATACATCGATAAAAACTTTTTCTATACAACTGGATTAGAAAATGGGATATTCGAAGAAGCCACAGCAATACTATACACAGATGGCAAAATAGATCTTATCATATCAGAACTTGAAGCTGAGACTGCCAAAAAAGCAGATGCAGACATCACCATATATAAAAGCATTGAGGAAAGAAACAATATCCTAAAAGAGATGCTATCACCCATCAAAAATATTGGAATAAACTCCAGACATATATCATATATGGACTACCAAAAACTAAAAAAACTATGCCCCAACTCAAAATTCATAGACATCTCAGATAGTTTCGTTAAAGCACGACTAGTAAAAGATACTTTAGAGATACAAGCTATAAAAAAATCCTGTAAAATAGCAGATCAAGTGATGGAAAAAATACCAAACATGCTATGCGACGGGATACATGAATATGAAGTAGCTGCAGAAATAGATTATTTGTTACAAAAAAATGGAGCAGACAAACCTGCTTTTGATACAATATCATCCTTTGGAAAAAACACTGCAGAGCCACACTACAGTCATGGAAACACTAAACTAAAAAAAGGTGATTTGGTACTGCTTGATTTTGGAGCATGTTTCAAAAGATACAATTCTGATATAACAAGAACATTTGTGTTTGGAAAAATAGATAAAAAACAAAAAGAAATGCATGAGACTGTTTTAACAGCTCAAAAAATTGGATTTGAAACAATAAAACCTGGTATAAAAGCTGGGGAAATACATCGTGTAGTCTCTTCATACATAAACAACACAAAATTCAAAGGCTGCTTTACTCACTCTACGGGGCATTCTCTTGGATTAGAAGTTCATGATGGACCCGGTTTCAGTCCAGAAAGCAACATAGAGCTAAAGGAAAACATGGTATTAACTGTTGAGCCCGGTGTGTATATACCCGGCTTTGGTGGAATCAGAATAGAAGATGACATACTCATTGTAAAGAACGGCATAGAGTTACTAACAAATACCACCAGGGAATTACTAGAGGTAATGTGAAGAAGAGGAAAGTTTGGATTTATACAAAATATTTTTTTGTGTCTTTCGTTTCTATTGTTTTTCTCTTCTGTATGTCCAGTTTATCTCGCTATTGATTTTTTTATAGAGCTGCGCTCCCTTTTCTAAAACTCTACGTTCCATCATTACATCCAATGCCTCATCTGCGAATATCCTCATTATATCTCTGATCTCTCTCCTATTTGATTTTATCAGCTCAGTTCCTATTTTCATCAACTCATTAATGATATCTGAGATATCTTCTCCTTCTATGCTGATGTTTATCTTAACCATCTAGATCCCCTTTTCCTAACATTTCTCTATATTTTTTGTGTCTCAAATATTCTTTCATAATTAGTTTTTCTGATGTATATCTGGTTTTCTAAATTTCTAAACACTTAGAGGGTTTTTCATAAAAAGCCATTTATCTTATATAGTTTGTTGTTTTCCATCATCTTCTCATCAATCTTTTATCTTTTTCATCATTTTAACACAATTGTTTTATCAAAATGAGTTGTTTCCAATAGAAATACAATGGATATAGGTAAGATGAAGATTATTTTTCCAACCATTTTTTGGGGGAGGAAAGGAAGGGGGGATGATAAATCATGAGGGATCAAAAAGGACCAGCAGAGGCTCTCTGTCCCTTCCTCACCAAATATTATTTCTGATACTTACGTTTATTTAAACTTATTGTGTAAATATGACAGTATGTTGATTGTGTCATAATGATATTTTTTTCAGTTACTCTTTTATATGAGTTCTTCAATGCAGGTGGGAGTCCATCTTAGGCAGGCTAAAATATGTTCTCTTTTTCCAGTTAGCCTGCCTGCATCCCATCCCCCATTTTACTGTTATAACCTCCCGCGATACAGACATAGCATATAAAATTTTTTAGGAGAAAAATGTACGGGGGGAATTGTGATTAACAATTTTTTCAGTATGACAAAAAAACTATTCCACTATAATGTTTCCTATGTTCATAGTAGAGGCAATAAGTACAAAGTCACATGCAGCAAATATAATATATAAAAACAAATATTTTTAGATATCTTTACATATATTTCTACATATACATTCATATCTGGATATTTCCCCTTCTCTACCCTCCTGCTATAATTCTAAATCATTAAGAATTTTTTTGGTTCCATTACCTTTTTATTTAGATTCCAATATTCAGCCTTTTGTGAGATCTATATGAAATGGTATGATGAGGTTGAGTATATCAGAGAACAGGCGATGAAAAACAACGAATACTTTGGTTCCTCCCTACCAATGATTGCTAGTGAAAATGTTTTATCCCCATTGTGCAAGGAAATGCTTTTAACAGACTTTCATGGTAGATACGCGGAGGGAACACCAGGCAATAGATACTATGAGGGATGCAGATTTTTCGATCGTGTAGAAGAAAAGGCTATGGAGCTTGCAAAAAAACTTTTTAGATGCAGATATGCTGATGTGAGACCAACTGCTGGCACAACCGCTAATATGGCTGTTTTAAAAGCACTCATCAAACCAGGTGAACCTGCAGTAGTACTAGACACAGCCAATGGCGCACACATATCTTTTGGAAAATGGGGTGCAGCAGGCCTACGCGGCATCGATCTGATATCTTTTCCATTTGATGATGATCAGATGAACATAGATGTCGATAAGGCTGTGAAATTGATTAGAGAGGTTAAACCGAAGCTAACATTATGTGGCAGATCTGTCTTTTTATTCCCAAGTCCTCTTGAAGAAATTTCTGAGGCAGCACACGATGTAGGAGCATATGTGGTATATGATGCGGCACATGTACTGGGTCTTATAGCAGGTAAAAGATTCCAGGACCCACTACGAGAGGGAGCAGATGTTATGACAGGCAGCACACATAAAACCCTTCCAGGTCCACAAGGAGGCATATTGCTGTCTGATCATACAGGCAACACTGATGAGGACAAAAGATTCCTAAGACGACTAGGCTTTGGAGTATTCCCCGGAGTCACCTCCTCCTATCATCTACATCATGTTGCAGCTAAGGCTATAGCCTTTGCTGAGCATCTAGAATTCGGCGAAGAATATGCGGAACAGACAATAAAAAATGCAAAAAAACTTGGGCAATCACTATTCGAAAGAGGATTCAAAGTATTCGGCGAAAAACTAGGATTCACAGAATCACATCAAATACTAGTAGAAATAGGAAAAGGAAAAGGCAAAGAAGCATCAAAAAAACTAGAGGAGGCAGGCATAATCACAAACATGAACATGATACCAGGAGATGAAGACCCACTAAACCCCTCAGGTCTACGACTGGGAACACAAGAACTAACACGCATAGGAATGAAGGAAAACGAAATGGACTACATTGCAGAACTTTTCGAAAGAGTGCTACAAAAAAAAGAAAAAACCAGCAAAATAAGAGAAATAGTTAATGACATGCGTAAAGACTTCCAAGAAATACACTACTGCTTCAAAAAAGGATACAGAGGATACGACTACCACAAGATAACAAACTAAAAAAACCCCACATGACAAAAATAAATATAGGAAAAAATGTTGGTAGGAATATCAGGCACACCAGGAACCGGCAAAACATCTGTGTCATATCTACTAAAAAAAAATGGATACAAAATTGTTGACCTAAACAAAACCGCCATAAAAAAAGGATTCATAACAGGCATAGACAAAAAAAGAAACTCCAAAATAATAGATATAGACCGGTTAGACACTTACATCAAAGAAAAATATGCAGATATCACAGACATTATTTTTGTTGAAGGGCACATCGCACATCTACTACAAAATATAGACAAAATAATCATACTACGATGCCATCCAGATGAACTAAAAAAACGTTTAATCCAAAAAAAATGGAGAAAAGAAAAAATAATGGAAAACATAGAAGCTGAAATATTAGACATCATCCTCTGCGAAACAACCGATATACATCCAGAAGAAAACATCTTCGAAATTGACACCACACAAAAACCTATAGAAACAGTAGCAGGATCCATCATAGAAATCATAAAAAACGAATTCAAACCCATGAAAAAATATAATATAGGCAAGATCGATTGGTCTGAGGAAATATTAAAAAAATTTCAATAAAAAAATCCCCAAAGAACACCCCTCCAAAAAATGATAGTTGTAGAAAAAGATTCTTCTTGAAAGAGAAGGCAGGAAAAGAAATGGTGCTCGAGGGACAAAGAAAAAACATAGATCCCATACTCTCAATTGTTGCAAAAAGATTCTCAAAAATACATCCCAACATACTAACCTGGGTCTCCCTACTTTTTGCATTTATAGCAGGAGCATTCTTCTACCTATCCACACCAGAACATGAGCCATACAACCATTACCTTTACCTTGCATCATTTTTCGTTTTCCTAAACGGTCTATTCGATGCTCTCGACGGAAAAGTTGCAAAAATGATGAAAAAAACATCAGCCAAAGGCGACTTCCTTGACCATGCACTGGATCGATACTCAGATGTTTTTATGGTAGGCGGACTTGCATTAAGCGCATGGTGTAGACCAAGCATTGGGCTCATCGCCATCATAGGCATGCTGCTAACCAGCTACATGGGAACACAGTCACAGGCAATCGGCTATAAAAGAAACTACTCGGGGCTCCTGGGACGAGCAGATAGACTGCTGCTGCTCATGATATTCCCCATAGCACAGCACATCCTTCTATACTACAAAATAGATATACCAGGGATGATCTCTCTACTAGAACTGGTGCTTCTCTACTTCGCCATAGTCGGCAACATCACTGCTCTACAACGATTTTACAGTACATTAAAAAGACTCTAAAAACCCTACTTTTGGTTTATAAAAAAACCAAAGTCTTTCCGCTCAAAAATAGATAAACATGTCGTCGATTAACGAGATTTCGAAGACAGATACTCGATCATTATTCAATTGTGATAGCACCAAGATGAAACTCGAGAATCGCATAAAATCTATCCATCAAAACACTTTTGGTATAAATCTCCATGGTACCCGCTTCATATATTCACTGTATTTCTCCTCAAATTTCCTAAGTAGATACTCCTCTTCCTTTAAAGCCGTTAGAACATGCAATACTGTAAAGATTATTGCGATGATAACAGGTATTAGACTATAAAACCAGAAAGCCATTCCAGTATACATCAAAATTAGTCCCAAATACCCAGGATGCCGTATCTTTGAATATATACCCGTTGTTATTATCCTTTTTATATCCTCTGCTTTAGAATGCGCCTGTTTATGTTCTTTATGCGATAATCCATGAACACCTAATCCTAAAATAAAAAGAATAACTCCAGAAATCATGAAATACTGATGAAATGGCAAAACTAATACTGAGAAAAAGTATCCGTAAAATCCGCTTGCTAGTAATAGGCACCACTCAAACACCCCTCTGACAAGATGGTTTCACCAAAAGATATCTGTCTATCATACCCATTATTGGCTCAACACCTCCATTCACCTTATTCTTTTTATTAGACTTTGATCAATTTCAGACAACAACGAATATCTAAACAAGATTTTCTGCTGGATAATCTCTCCTAGATTAAAAGTTAAAAAGGTAAGGTTTTATAAGCTTATGGTGTTCTACAAAATTTTCTATGCCCCCTAAAAAGGCTTACATTGCAAAAAAGATATACAACCCATTCATCGGATATTCCTCGAAATGAATGACACATCTGAGGATTCAAATTTTTATTAAACCTTGCAACCAGTTTCTCCCGAGTTCAAGGGTTATACCAGCTCTCATAGCCCTTGTCTCATCTCCCCTTACAAAGCTATAAACCATTCTCCTTAAATCCAGGAAAGCATCTGCAGATTCAAATGATTTGAAACAACACATCACCTTATACCTCTACTTTATATCCTCATTATATCTCTCAACTGGGTTAGTATTATACTCAAACCCGTATCTTTTACATGCTATTGGAACACCATGAGTAAGCTTACATGTTCTGGAAAAGAATTTGTCAAAGACATTCCTGTAATGCTCTCTTTTATCGCTTACAAAAACTATTCTTTCATCCTCTCCTGTCTCCTTGTACCTCCTATACCTATCCAAACACTGATCATATATCTTACGCTTGAGTTCTTTAAAGAACTTCCTGAAAATACGGTAGAGATAGAGAATCAGTTAAGAGATGAGAAAAGATTATAACCGGTTTTTCCATCAACCGCATTTATATCATAGATTTTCTTCCTCTTCTCCTTCAAAAACAACCTCATCCATATGTACTCTACCTTTTATCTCTGGTTTCAAATTCCTTTCAAAATCCTTTAATAAATGAGCATACTTTCTAACCCAGTAAAGAATAACACTATCATAGAGATAGTATCCCTCATGTTGCCAGATGAAATCCCTTATCTTGGAAAGAGATAATCCTTCTGCATATAAGTGCGGGGTTTTCAAGATTATCTCTTTTGGATAACTCATTCTTTTCAAAACCATCCCTCTCTATAAATCTTCTCTTACAGGATTTACACCGGTAAAGCTGTTTTTCAACGTATTTGTTGTACCTCTTACCCGCCTTTACGATCTCTTCGTTTTTACAGTATGGGCATTTCATTCCCATCCCCATGCTGTAAATAATTCAAGGGTTTAAATATATCACTGTATTAGAGGAATATCTGATAAAATAAACTAAAAAATAAACTGAAGTTGTAAAAAACGGATTCTCGGAGAACTTTCTTGTTTCCTATGAAACACAGAATTCATGAGCTAACATTTATTGATGGAACAAAAAAGGTTGGAAATCATCTATCATCTTTTGCTTCTAATTTTTTATCAATGAATCATAAAAAAACAAATGGGATGTAAAGTGTAATGTAAAGGGATGGCTTGACAGCGTACCAAGAACCCCTGACTTTCAAGCAGTGAAGCTTACCCTAGAAGATCCCCCGAAAGAGATCAACCAGGGCTCTCCACCTAGGCCAAAGGTTCAAGCCCCCATACGGAGGTAATCTTCCCATGGGCTCGCGCACCATAATACCGAAAATTACGCAGGTAGGCTTAACTGCCGGGTTCGGGATGAGACCGGGTGTTTCCCTACCGCTTTG
>QMSS01000004.1 GCA_003649715.1 Thermoplasmata archaeon | reverse complement strand
TTCTCATTATACGTGTGCCAATCCCTTTTATCAACGTATTTTTTACCCCATCTTTTCTTTTTCATTGGTGCATCCCAAAAGAGGAATGCATCTTTACTATCTTAAATTATGCAACACAGCAGTGTGGTCATAATTTTTAAATACAATATATAATTATCTGCCACTCGTCATGACGTTGAGGAAGGAAAAACTAATACCAGTTTCTGCCATACTTGTTCTGTTAATCGGAATTGTCTCCACCATATATGTATATGCCATGCAAACACAGCAAGAAACCAACTATATCAATGTCAATGGTCGAGACTACACCGTTGATCAGCTTTTCTCAATGATTGAACCTAGGATATTTGAATCATTAAACTACTCTGGTATTGCGCTAGATGATCTAATAGTTAAAACAGGTGTCTCCTGTCCTGAATGTCATGATTACATCATAATCGGTGGAGATGGGTATCAAAAGACTGTGAAATGGGAAAACATGAAAAATGGTTTGTTAACTCCTGATAGACGAGTTGTTTTTTCTGATCTGCCAAAAGCTTTTAGAGTTAGAGATGTAGTAAAAATCGAAAAAATATAAAAAAACATGTTGGGGTATTGGGTTTATGGATAGGAGGAGATTGATCGCGGGAATACTTGTTTTCGGCTCCATCTGGGGGTTTGCAGAGAGTATTATCGGATCATATCTGAACAATGCTGGCCTGCCATCCGGTGCTATCATGACAGGTTTTTTTGCAGTAGGTTTGATGAGTATAAGTAGAATACTTTATAGAGTACGTGGCATGCAACTGGGAATGGGTTTTATCGCAGGTTCTCTCAGGCTACTCAACCCGTTTGTTGCTTGTTCCATATGCTCTGCTCTCGCTATAATGGCTGAGGGTATAATCTTTGAGCTAATCTGGCATAGTATGTCGTTTGATCTCAGAGAGTTTAGAACACCTACAATAAACATTAGTATGGGGATTGTTACAGCATACTGTTGTTTTACTGGAGGTTTCATCGTGACACAGATTTTAACACCATTGACTTCATCTGCTGGTTTTTATCTAAGTAATCTCCTTGCTTTTATCCCAACAATTCTTTCACGTGGTCTACTGGCTGCATTCATAGGAATAATAGTGTTTCCTTTGACTACGTTACTTAGAGACATTGATGTTCTGAGGATAAGAGATAGGTTTTATTATGCTGTTACTGCTACTGTTACCATGCTTTGTTGGTCTATCGTAATTGTTAATACCTTACTGTTTGTAGGTGTGTAAACCAACCTATTGTGGGGCAAAAAAACATTTGGGAGGCAGCGGTCTGGAAATGGCTAAACCTAAAACTGTTAGGATATTGAGGTTTTATGGAGAAAAATGCACGGGTTGTCTGGAATGTGAAAGAGCCTGCTCGATGGTTCATTTTAGAACACGAGAGGGTGGGGATAAGTCCGCTATCCGTATCATAAAGGAGAATGATGGGTCTTATAGGATGAACGTTTGTGACCAATGTGGTCTCTGTATTGATATGTGCCCAGTGGGGGCTATATATCGCCGTGAGAATGGTGTTGTATGGCTTGATAGGAAGGTTTGTATAGGCTGTCAGGCCTGCGTGGGTTTTTGTCCTATAGGTGGTATGAGACGGTCTAGTATCAGAATTGAGCCTTTTAAATGTATTTCATGTGGTTCCTGTGTAAGAGCATGCCCGGAGGATGCACTTGAGCTTGTAGAGGTAGAGGTAGAGGATGTGAAGGAAGTGGTTTATCACAAGTTGGGGGTCTAGAAGAGATATGGTTGAGGGACAGATACCTGTAGAGGAGTATAAGACTGCGAATACTAAGCATAGATGGGATCTTAGAAGGATGCTGTCAGCTCATAGAGTTTTAGCACAGTATGACTACAAAAGAGGGCAAGTGTGGCGTGGTTATGCTAATCGGACGTTGTATATAAATCTTAGTAGCAATGAGATCCGGGAAAAGAAGGTTTCTGATGAAATGAAAAAAATATTTACTGGTGGACGTGGCTTTGGACTGAAGCTTCTATGGGATTCTATCAGACCTACAACAAGATGGAACAGTGAGGAGAATGAGTTGGTTATTACAACTGGGCCACTTTGCGGTATAACACAGTATCCCGGTAGTGGTAAGTCTCTATGTCTCACTGTTTCTCCTGCAACAGACATTATTTGTGACAGCAATGTAGGTGGTTTTTTTGGTCCATATCTGAAATTTGCTGGTTTTGATGCTTTAGAGATACAAGGTAAGGCCAAGGAAGATGTTATCATTGTTATAGATGGTGAAAACTGTAGGGTTACGATTGAGACCGCACCTTTTGAGGAGACCAATTCACATCTATTGGCCGAGCAGCTAACAAGGATGTATGCAAGTGAGGACAATGAGCTGTCGAGACAAAAGGTGTCTGTTGTTTCAGCTGGGCGTGGAGCTGAGCATAGCTGGTGGGGCTGTCTTAATTTTTCTTTTTGGGATATACGTAGAAAGGTTGCTCGTATGAAACAAGCTGGACGAGGTGGACTAGGAACTGTTTTCAGAGACAAAAAAATCAAGGCAGTTGTTGCAAAGATAGACCATTTTGATGGCCTATCTAACAACCCTGCAGATCCAGAAAAACTAGCTGAGATTGGAACAAAGATGCATAGGGAGATACGAGATTTAGATAGATATCAATGTAACATGCGCGCTGTTGGGACAGGCCATCTAACTGAGATAATGGATGCATATGATTTATTACCAGTTGAAAACTATCGTTTTGGAAGCTCACAGAAAGCATCTAGAATTTATTCAACAGAGTTTTACAAACTTTTTACAAAAATCATACCTGATGGCTGCTGGCATGGATGTACACTCTCATGTTCTAAAACTGTTGATGCCTTTACTGTAATAACAGGTCCATACAAGGGTGAGAGGGTAACAGTTGATGGACCAGAATATGAGACCATAGCCTGCGGAGCAAACATGGGCATATTTGATCCTAAATGGATTCTTGAGTTCAACTTTTACTGCGACACCTACGGTCTAGACACCATATCAACAGGCACATCCATTGCATTCTACATGGAGATGTATGAATATGGTATCCTAAACAAGGAACGTTGCGATGGACTCGAACTATGCTTCGGCAACGCGGAGGCTGCCCTCGAACTTCTACATCGAATAGCACGGGGAGACAAAGGCAGATTCATACAAATTGCATCCAAAGGAGTACGAAGAGTCAAAGACTGGTTGATAAAAAACAAGTGGGGAGACAAACAGTTGATAGAGGATGCAGGCATGGAAAGCAAAGGCCTGGAGTTCTCAGAATATGTAACCAAAGAATCACTGGCCATGCAGGGTGGATACGGGCTCACATTAAAAGGCCCACAGCATGATGAGGCCTGGCTCATATTTATGGACATGGTAAACAATGCCATACCAACATTTGAGGACAAAGCAGAGGCACTCCATTACTTCCCAATGTGGCGTACATGGTTTGGACTAAATGGTCTATGTAAACTACCATGGAATGACATAGAACCAGCTGACAATGCAAAAACCGATGAACCCGCAAAGGTACCAGAGCATGTACAAAACTATGTGGATATATTCAATGCAGTAACAGGATGGAATGTAGACAAAAAAGAGCTTATACTCCAAAGTGAACGATGTTACAACTGGCAACGCGCCATGAATGTGTGGATGGGAAGAGGAAGACGAAAAGACGACTGGATACCCTACCGAGCAATTGGCCCCCTAACAAAAATGGAATACCTGTCTAGAAAAGAACGATACGACAAACAACTGGTTGAAAAACTTGGATACAACAAAAAAGAAGTAGAAAAAATGAGTGTGGAAAAGAAAATCAGAATTCTATACAACTATAGGAGAGATCAATATGAAAAACTCACTGACGCTGTATACTACAGAAGAGGATGGACACCTAATGGTATTCCCACTCCTCAGAAAATGAAAAAACTTGGGATAAACGATCCAAGGATGCTAAAGATGCTGCAAAAAAAGATAGAAGAAGATGAACAAAAAGGTCTAAACATATGGAGAGGAAAATACAGAAAAGGGGAAAAACCACCAACCAACGATCCGCATTACTGGGAAAAACCATAAAAAAAACGATCTTTTTCATACCCAACTCGGAACTTAAAAACATCCAAAAAACTTGTTTTTTTACTTCATAACACAGAATCCTTTGGATGGAAGAAAAAAACAGTGGGGAACCTAAAGGTTTTAATTGTATAAAAAGATAAACAGGAAAAAAACTTGGGGGAGAACAAGAAGAATATGGAGGATGATCTCAGTCTACTCGGTGTCATGCCATCTGATAGAAAAAAACTAGAAAACATGGGAATAACCAGGCTAGAGCAGATAGCATTGATGACCGCTACATCACTTGGGATGGGGAGCAGCAAAGGCAACATGCTTATACAAAGAGCACGTAACATACTGGCCAACAAAAATATCTTGGATATCAACATCGTAGATGAGAACAAGGTTGAGATAACTGTTAGAAGAACAGATAGAGCTGTTATCAAATCTGTTCTGAACACGCTAGAGGTATACGCTGTGGGATGGGGCAATGCATCCCTAGAAACAAAAGACAATGTTTTGATATTACACAGAAAATCCAAAGGTTTTGACAAGGTTTTAAACAAGGCAGAGATACTAAGAGAAATGATCGAAGCAAAAAAGAAAGAAGAAAGAGAAAAACAGGGGATTTTTCTGCCGGAAAAAGAACTAGTGGAATTCGCTAAAAAACGAGGTTTCAATGGTTTCTGGAAAAATGTTTTCGCTGAGATAAAAGGAAATGACGTGATGAAAAAAGTAATAGCGGCAAGCATGTTTTCAACATTCGATGAGCCTGTTCATTCACTCATAATAGGAGAACCGGGTAGCAGCAAAACCATGGCGAAAGAGATAATCGGAGAAGTATTCACAGACATAACATTCATTGGGGCAAACACTACACGTTCAGGTCTGGTATGTAATCTTGGAACAGGAGATCTTGGAGCATTACCCCATTCTAACAAAAAACTGGTTGTAGTCGACGAGTTCGACAAGATACCTGAGGAAGATGTTGAATACTGCTATGAGCTACTATCAAATGGAAAATGCAGTGTCCACTCCGCAAAGATTCACCAAAACATCGAAAGCAGATTCATAATGATAGCATTTGCAAACCCAAAATCAAAGATCTTTGGAGACAAACCACTAGAGGACATCGGTCTCTCACCCCTGCTTATGAGTCGCTGTGCACTAATCGTAAAGGTACAAGACATAGACCGAGAAGAACGAATAGATCTCTTTAAAAGAAAATTTTATGGAAAAGGAGATGCAAAAGATAAACATGAACACTATGATCAATGGGTCAAACTAGCAAGAACATATGAGCCAAAAATAACAGCATCTGAAGAAACTGTAGAAAAATATGTCCGAGAGATAGATGAGATTGTAGAGCAGTACTATGCAACAAATCTTAGAAGAGACCTGAGAATGGCAGACTATATAAGGAGAATACCAATGGCCATAGCGCGATCCACGTTCTCCCATGTAGACAATCATGTTGTATCCATGGCAGAAAAACTACTCAAAGAGTCAATAGAAACATGGAGCTAAACAAAAACCACTACTAATCACTTCAAACCACTACTATTTCAACCAGTTCTTTTTCAACATAGTTTTTAAGTAACACCTTTTACATTTTCTACCCAAATGAGTATCATAAATCTGTCAATAAACCCTGAAGAGGTAACAACAATCATCAGAGATTTCATAAAAACCTATGTACACAATGCTGGCTGTAGAGGCGTTGTAGTTGGACTATCCGGTGGTGTAGACTCCACAGTCGTGGCAGTTCTATGCAAAAAAGCATTAGGAAAAAAAAATACTTATTGTCTTTTCATGCCAGACGACACTACTCCTGAAAATGATATCAAACATAAAAACATGATTGTCAAAAAATTTGACCTGCAATGTAAGGAGATCAATATAACTTCGGTAGTAAACAAAATACGTATGTTATGTCCCAAAAAACCAGATAGACTAACATTGGCCAATATAAAGGCACGGGCCCGTATGCTAATGCTTTTTGAGTATGCAAATATGACAAAAAGCCTGGTATGTGGCACATCGAATAAATCAGAAATGCTTATTGGATACTTTACAAAATATGGAGATGGCGGTGTTGATATACAGCCAATAGGTGATCTCTACAAAACACAGGTATGCATGGTAGCAAAATATCTCAATATACCAGAAGAAATCATTTCGAAACCTCCGACAGCAGGTCTGTGGAAGGGGCAAACCGATGAAGGTGAGATAGGGATAGAGTACAAAACATTAGATAAAATTCTCTGCGGACTGGAACAGAAATTAGAAAATGAGGAGATAGCAGATATCCTAGGCATCAAAAAATCAGATGTTGAACGTATACGTAGTATGAGAATAAAAAGTCAGCATAAAAGAAGATCTCCATTGATACCGAAGATAGGAGTTAGAACACCTGGTCTCGATTGGCGTTCACCTGTTCTAAATGGATAAACTAACCTTTATAGTAAATTCAACGTTGTTGAGAGGATTCGCAATCAACTGCTCTAGAGATCTTCCATTTTTTGTCAATATTTTGTTAAAAAAACATTTTTTCTCCAGTTATCCTCTCATATGCTTCCTGATATTTCCTCTGTGTCTCCTTTATAATCTCATTAGGCAGCCTAGGTGGCGCAGAGTTTTTATCCCAGGCTATGTCCTCTAGATAGTCTCTTACAAACTGTTTATCAAAACTTGGTTGTGATCTACCTGGTTCGTAACAGTCTGCAGGCCAGAAACGCGATGAATCCGGAGTTAAAAGCTCATCTATCAGCACAATCCCATCGTCTGTCCATCCGAACTCAAACTTTGTATCTGCAATAATAATTCCTCTTTTCAATGTATACTCTGAGGCAATTTCATATATTTTTAGTGAAATTTCTTTTAGTTGCTCTGCTGTGTCTCTGCCGACAAGTTTTTTCATTTCATCAAAGGAAATGTTGATATCATGTCCCTTTTCAGCTTTGGTAGATGGAGTAAAAATAGGGTCATCAAGCCTTTCTGACTCTTTCATACCATCAGGTAATTTGATACCGCATACAGTTCCATTTTTTTTGTATGACCTCCATGCTGATCCAGAGATGTATCCACGTACCACGCATTCTATTGGTATGGCATGTGTTTTTTTTACCAGCATACTGCGATAGGCAACAATATTACTATGCTTCTTTATTTCTCTTGGATAGTTATCCACCTCTGCGGTGATTAGATGGTTTGGCACAATATTTTCTGTGTATTGGAACCAAAATTTTGATAGCTGTGTTAGACAAATTCCCTTACCTGGGATTGGATCAGGGAGCACATGGTCAAAGGCAGATATTCTATCTGTTGCGATTAGTAAGAGTTGGTTGCTGTTTATCTCATATACATCTCGTACCTTGCCTTTTTTAAATATTTTAAATGGGAGATCTGTGTGTGTGACAACATTGTTTGAAAGCAACAAGTTTTTCCCTCATAAAAACTGTTTTTTTCTTTGGATATCCCTACTTCTCTATAAAATCTTTGCTCCCACCATTATCCTTCTATCAGTTACAATAGGTCCTTTTTTGCTTCTCAGTGTTTTTTCATTGTATGTTACTTCCTGTTTTTCATTGACCTTCATTACAATCTTTTTGAAGTCATCGAGCTCTAGAGTGGTAGCTGGTTCTCTTGGTATTCCTTCAACATATATTTCAGAGCCAGGTTCTGAGTTTTGTGGATGTAGAAGTGAAATGTTTCCATTTTTGTCTTCTGCTGCTAGTAGCATTCCTTTTGATTCAACTCCTCTAATTTTGGCTGCTTTAAGATTTGCTACTATTACGATGTTTTTTCCTTTGATTTCTTCTTTGGTGTAGTATGTTTTTATTCCTGCAACTAGTGTTCTTTTTCCAAGAGGTCCTAGGTCTACGTTTAGTATGTATAGTTTGTCTGCCTGTGGGTGTTCTTTTACGTCAATGATTTTAGCTACTCGTAGGTCAAGTTTTGAGAATGGGTCTGTTTCGGTCATAAAGTCTTCTAGTATTAGTTTTTTAAACAATGGCTTAGGTTTTTCTAGTGTTGTTCCTGTTTTTATGTCTGAGAGTGCGTCTTCCCAGCTGCATTCATATATAGTTTTTTTGTGTCCTAATAGTTTCCATATTTTGTTTGATGAGAAAGGCAGGTATGGTGTCATGATTATGGCTAGTGCTTGAACTATTTTTATGCATATGTGTAGAACAGTTTTACATCTTTTTTTGTCTGATTTGATTAGTTTCCATGGTTGGTTTTGGTCGAAGTAGAAGTTGCCATATTGTGCTAGCTGCATTGCTGTTCGTAATCCTTTTTTGAAATGGCATTTTTCGATGGCTTCTTCAACCTTTTTTTGTGTTTCCTCTATTTTTTTGATTGCCTCTTTGTCTAGTTGACTGAGTTTTTCCTCTTTTGGTGGTATGCATCCAAAGTTTTTTTGTGTAAATGTGATAACACGGTGTACAAAGTTTCCATATGTTCCTACTAGTTCATCATTGTTTTTGGCAACAAAGTCAGACCAGATCCAGTTTGTGTCTCTGTTTTCAGGCATGTTGATTGATAGGTAGTACCTGATTGCATCTGCATCAAATTTTTGGAGGATATCTGGTATCCAGACGGCTACTCCTCTGCTTTTGGAAAACTGTTCTCCCTTTAGACATAGATATTCGTTTGCAGGGATATCATATGGTAGGTTTAATGTTTCGTCGTATCCCATTAGTATCGCTGGCCAGATAAGTGTGTGGAATGGTATGTTGTCCTTTGCCAAGAAATAGTAGTGACGCACATCTTTGTTTTTCCACCATTTCTCCCATGCATCCGCCTCTCCTTTTTTTTGTGCCCATTCTATGCTAGCAGATAGATATCCTATTACTGCATCAAACCATACGTAGATGCGTTTGTCTTCAAAACCTTTTAGTGGTACCTCGATACCCCATTCTATGTCTCGAGTGATTGTTCTGTCCTTTAGTCCATCTTTCAACCAGTTGTATGTAAACTTTAGCACGCTGGGTTTCCAGTGTTTTTTGCCTTTGATCCATTTTAGCAGTTTCGTTTCGAATTTACTAAGTGCAAAAAATAGATGGTTGCTTCTTTGGATCGTAGGTGTTTCGCCACATATTTTACATCTAACATTTATTAGCTCATGTGGATCCAATAGTTTGCCGCATGAGTCGCATTGATCTCCACGTGCTTTGTCATAGGAGCAGTGTGGACAGGTTCCCTCAATGTATCTATCTGGTAAAAAACGGGAGCATTTTCTGCAGTAAAATGCATCAACATCTTTCTCATAGATATATCCCTTTTTGTATAGTTCCAAAAAGATTTTTTGCACTATTTTTTTATGGTTCTCTGTTGTGGTACGTGTGAAGAGATCAAATGAGATACCAAGCTGTATCATGTTTTCTGTATGTTCTTTATTATACCTGTCCACTATGGTCTGAGGAGTTGTTTTTTCTTTCTCAGCAGTGATTGTGATAGGAGTGCCATGTTCATCGCTTCCAGACACCATCAAAACATCTCTGTTTTTCATCCTATTGTATCTAGCGAAAATATCTGCTGGTAAATAGCATCCAGCAATATGTCCCAAATGGAGTGAGCCATTTGCATATGGCCATGCAACACCGATGAATATCCTTTTACTCATCTCAAACCATCATCCCTTTCATCCTTTCTAATCTCTCTTTTTTCTATATCCAAACATAAAGGAAGCCGATTACAAGCAATATAAGCATAACATTTAAATATGACGCAACTCTCTACAATATTATATTGTAAATAAAGAATAGAAGACAAGCAATAGGAACAAAAAAATCGATGGCTGTCCGGATTGAGAAATAGCACTTTCCCAATCCCTACAAAAAAATAACTCCTGTCCCTATTCCAAAAAAACTTGAGATTTAATTCCTTCACCTAAATCAGAAAGAGGGTTAATAACAAAAAAAAATAATAGTTGAAGGATAAATCAAAAAGGGAGTTGACCTAAGGGGGGAGAAGTTGTCTCCCTCTAAATCAAACTTCCCTACTAATCAAAGATTTGGAGGGGGACTAGGGAGGGAAGGTGCTATTTTCCAATCTAAAAACTAATGTTCAGCAGCTATCAAAAAAAGAGAAATAGAATAGGTGACTAAAAAGAGGTGAGAAATAAGTATGGTAATCGATCCATCTACAACAAAATATCTCATCAAAGCTCACATCAAGGCAGATGGCATTGTAGAAAAATCTGATGTAGTAGGAGCTATATTCGGCCAAACTGAAGGTCTACTAGGCGATGAATTAGACTTAAGAGAACTACAGAGATCAGCACGAGTAGGAAGAATAGAGGTAGAACTTGAATCAAGAAATGGAAAAAGCGAGGGAACAATCACTCTACCAACATCATTAGACAAAGTTGAGACTGTGATACTAGCAGCAGCATTCGAAAGCATAGACCGAGTTGGACCCTGCAAGGCGACTATAACTACTGAAGAGGTCGAGGATGTCAGAGTATCCCGAAGAAAACAGATAATAGAGCGAGCCAAAGAACTACTAAACGAGATAATGGAAAAAAGCAAAATAGAAACAGAAAGCATAGCTGACAATGTTAGACAAGCAGTGCAAGTTGAAGAAATAACAACATATGGCCCAGATCATTGTCCCGCAGGACCTAATGTCGACAAAAGTGATGCCATAATCATAGTAGAAGGAAGAAGAGATGTACTCAACCTACTAAAATATGGTATAAAAAATGTGATAGCAGTAGGAGGAACAAACATTCCTAAAACAGTGATCGACCTATCCAAAGAAAAAATCACAACCGTTTTCGTCGATGGAGACAGAGGAGGAGAACTAATACTTAGAGAACTACTACAAGTAGCAGACATTGACTTCATCGCAAGAGCACCTCCAACAAGAGAGGTAGAAGAAATGCCGCAGAAACTCATCATGAAATCATTAAAAAACAAGATACCCCGTGAGCAATACCTAGACATGTACAACATAAAAATCGAAGGAGAAAAAAAAGAAGGAGAAAAAACAGAACGGCAGAAAACAAAAAAGGAGATACACGTCAAAGACCGGGATGAAAAAGAAAAGATACTTTCCACTCGACAAAAAAACTACAGATCTATACTAAATGAAATCTCAGGCTCACTAAAAGCAGTACTGCTAGACGAAAACGGAAGAGAAATAAAAAAACTCCCTGTGAGAGAACTAACTGATGAAATCAAAAGGAGAGACAACATATTCGCAGTTGTATTTGATGGTATCATAACCCAACGTCTATTAGACATCGCAAACAGCAAAAACGTAAAAGAAATAATCGGAGTCAAAATGGGGAATGTAGTAAAAATACCAAAAGCTCTCAAAATCCTAACTAGAAACGATTTCCAATAAAAGAAAAGAGAGTAAGGAAGTTAGCTCAGACAACAAAAAAAATAGATGATCTCCCATATTCTATCCCCCATCATATATTTTTTAAAGCAAAGAGTGAACAAAAAATGAATAACATTTTTCTTTTAATCATGCCACACAGAAAAAAATAAAAACTCACTAAGTTATTTCGCCGATGGAAGGATGGTAAATGCAGAAGGATGAACTTATCCAGCTACACACATTTCTGTTTCAGATCAAAAATCATCTAGAACAAAACTGTAAAAACAATGGATGTGAGTTCATTGATTATGAGAAACTAGACATAACACCACATAAAGTATACAAGTCAAAAAGGGAACATAAACTAGCGGTATTCAAGCTAAGCAAGGGAATAGCAGATATCCTATCTAATAATTATCCTGGTTTTGAAAAAATCGCTGCTCGATTAGAACAGATGTCTGAAAGATTTATGACTGAGAAGGAAAAAGAGATAATAAGAGAGGAAATAAAAGAAGAAAAAACACATTAAAGAATCTTCCTCATCACATATGCATCCTGCCCATCCTTATAAAAACCTGGTATAAAGTCTATAACATCAAAGTCATGCTTTTTATAGAAATCAATCGCAGCATAGTTATTTGATCTAACCTCTAAATCTATCTGTCTGATATGCTGCAACCTCATCTCTTTTATAAAACGGTTTATAAGAGCAGATCCTATACCGCATCTCCTATATTCCTTAGATACCGACAACATGAGTATCTTTGCTACATACAAATCCGTTTTTACTCCCACAATAAAGCCCACTACTCTGCCATGCATTTCAGCTACAAGAAATCCACTGGGAAATTCTTCATAAAAAATGTTGAAGAGACCTGGATTGTATGGCTCTGGTAATGTCTCATATGCGATTTTGAACACAGAAAAAAGATCCTCTGATCTTACTTCTCTAACAATATACACATTTATTTAGTTAACACTCAACAGGGGGTATATATGATTAACGGTATGTTTAATAATACAAGGATGAATTAACAGTTTCCTACAAAAATTGGAGGCAGGAATGTAATGGTGATTGATGATATACTTGTTACAAGAAATATATTCAGGAGATTTTCCAGGGAATTTCAAAGTATTTTTGAGGTGGATGTTGCCATTGCTGGTGCTGGCCCAGCAGGTTTAGTTGCTGGGAAATACCTGGCAGAGGCTGGTAAAAAAGTCGTTATATTCGAAAGAAAACTATCAATCGGAGGAGGCATGTGGGGAGGCGGAATGACATTCCCTGTGATTGTTGTACAAAGGGATGCAAAGCATGTTCTTGATGAAGCAGAAGTCGAGATGAAAAATGAGGGAAATGGATACTATAGCGCTGATTCCATAGAGGCAGTTACTAAGTTATGTGCTATGGCAATCAATGCCGGTACCAAGATTTTTAATACAGTTTCTGTAGAGGATGTGCTTCTCAGAGGAAAAAAAATCAATGGTTTTGTTATTAATTGGAGTACTGTTGAGATCGCTGGTTTGCATGTTGATCCACTTTCCATTCGGGCCACATATTGTGTTGATGCTACAGGTCATGCTGCTGAGATCTGCAATATTGTCCGAAAAAAAGTTGGTTCGCTCAGAACACCAACTGGTGACCTCCAGAGGGAGAGATCTATGTGTGCTGAGATCGGTGAAAAAACTGTTGTTGAGAACACTAAAGAGGTATACCCTGGTCTCTTTGTTGCAGGTATGGCAGCCAATGCAGTATATGGCGCTCCACGTATGGGGCCGATATTTGGAGGGATGCTTCTCTCTGGTAAAAAAGCAGCGGAGCTCATACTAGAAAAACTAAATAGGAGCTAAAGAGTATTTCTTTTGCAAAACAAAAATATCTGAGAGAGAGGCAAGTTCTTCTTTTTGTCACCGTATAATTATGTTTTTGTATGGCAGGAACTCTTTGCCAAGTAGTTCCCTAGCTATTATTATCCTCATTATGTTCATAGTTCCCTCTGCCCCTATTGAGTAGGATCTAACTCCCCTTATTCCCATTTCAATTGAATGCTCTTTTGTGTATCCTAGTGCTCCTAACCAGTCTGCGATCTCATTCATAACATCGAATGCATACATAGGTGCTCGTAGTTTGCTCATAGCAGCCGCAAGTGCTACATCGTGGTGTGTAAACCTGTTTTCTCTATACATTTTATCCATCATCCATGCAGCTCTGTATGTGAGAAGTTTGATGCCCTCGATGTTAGTATAATGCTCCGCTAGTGGAAACTGTATTCCCTCAAAGCAGCCTATTGGCTGTCCAAAGGCGTAGCGTGTTTTTATATGCTCCATCCCCATTTCTAGTGCTGCCTCTGCTGCCCCTATGCATGTGGCTCCTATGAGCACACGTGCTGCTGAAAACCCCTCCATGGCATAATAAAAACCCTTGTTAAGCTCACCGACAAGATGATGCTCATGTAGAACTGTGTTTTTCATCACAAAACCACCTGTTGATATACCCATACGTCCCATGTCATCAAACAATGTTGTTTCTATGTTGGGATTGTTTTTTAGCGGTACTGCAAAAAATGAGAAACCTCGATGCCCACTATTTGGATCTGTTCTTGCTAGGGTGAGATGTATTCCACCCCACTTTTTTGATTCAGCTACTCCACTGATAAAAATTTTTTCCCCATTTAGTATCCATCTGCCTTCTTTTTTGACTGCCTTTGTTTTGGCAGCACCTACTATGTCTGAGCCGCCCTGTGGTTCTGTCACTGCTATTCCAACAAATGCTTTACCACTGGTCACCTGGGGTAGATATTCTTTTTTTGCTTTTTCTGTTCCATATCTGCTGAATATGTATCCCCATGCTGCTTCAACTAAATAGAGGACAGGTATAGCCAGGCTGATGTCTGCTCTTCCAAGTTCCTCTGCGGCTATACAGGCCATTATCCAGTCGACATCTGATCCTCCATATTGTTTTGGAACTGTGGGTGCCAGTAGTCCCAGTTGTGCCATTTCTTCGACAATGTCTTCTGGGATCTTTTTGTTTGAGTCAATCTCTCGAACACGAGGTTTTATCTTTTTTTGTGCAAATTCTCTAACAGTTTTTCTCCATATCTCTTGTTCCTCAGTCCAGCTAAAATCCATCTTATGCTAACCTCCTCCCCTTCATTCCTCCCAATTTTTTTTGTGATACAAACTTTTTTACGTTAAAGAATTTTTTTCTTCATTTTCTCCATAATTTTTTTTGTTAACCTATCCTAGGTATATCGTGAAAATGTATATTAGAAACACTATTATGGGTACGCATACAATTGTTGTCCAGGTGACGGCATGGGCAGTTGATTTTTTGTCAATGCCATATGGTACAAGAAACATGTTTGTACTTGTTATTGGTAGAAATGAGTTTATGATTATTACAGCAAACCATGATTTTGGGATAATGTTTAGAATAAGAAGTAGGATGAATATAATAGATATTAGCAGGGGTGTGATGATCACAGTTAGTATAAAAATGTTTTTTACCCAGGTCCAATGTTCCTTTGATTCTTGTTTGCTGTTTTTTAAACTGAATATCTTTCTCATCTCTTTGATTCTGAAGTCATGAGGATGTATGCTTGATCCAACATAGTAAAGAGCAGCGGGTATGGTGAGTGATGTGTAAAGATCTAGTATAATGCCTGTCTCGCCTAGGCTATTTATTGTTATTCCTGTTGTCCCATGTATGACGACTGCAGTTATTACAAACAAGATGAGGTACCATGGGTAGAGTTTAAGATACCATGGTAATGTTGTGTTGAGATGTGCATTTCTGTCTGCTTCTTTTTTATGCATATAGGATAGGATATATGGTATGACTGCAAAGAGTGCTATACCAACTAGACTGATGAATATTGCGGCTTCAACCTTCCAAGGGGATGCTAGAAGGGCACCACCTATAAATGCTGAGCTTCTTCCCTGATTTGTAAAAACAGTTTTGATAAAATGTTGCCGGGTTGATCCTTCTAACTCCATTTTATTTGCCTTTATGTAGGCAAAAACATAGGCTGTTATGTACATGAAAAACAAAACAGCTGTTGTTACAGCAACAAATTCTAGCTCATTTTTACCAAAATCTTGGTTTAAAAATATCCTGAAAAGTAGGAGTGGAACAAAAAAATATAGTAGAATGATACCAATTTTTTTCATAAAGCCATCTACTTTTTTTTCGTCTATGAAATGTGAAAGAATTATTGTTATTATAAAGCCGACTAGGATCCATGGTAGGGTCCAAAGACCTTTTATGTATGGTAGGATATATTCTATTGTTTCTATCATAGTTTTGTCACAGATCCCTAATAATATCTCAATTTTTTTTATCGTTCAATTATTCTTTTAGCCTTTCCAGTGCTTCTAGGAATAGTCTTTGGTGGTATGACTTTGACTGGTACATGTAGATTAAGTATGCTGTATATTTCCTCCTCAGCTTTTTCCTCCAGTTCTTCAAGATGTCCCTCTTTGAATCTTTCTTCTGTCGGCTCAACTTCGACAGAGAGAGTTGTGATTTCACCTTTTTTAGTTTTGATGATCTGGTAGTTATCACTTATTCCCTTCACTTGTATTAGTGCTGATTCTATCTGCGATGGAAATACAATTACTCCCTTTATTTTCATCATATCATCGCTTCTACCTTTGATTCTAGACTGTATTGGAAGTGTTCTTCCACATTCACATGTTTCTTCGCTGAGAGATGCTAAATCTCTGGTTCTAAATCTAATAGCAGGAAATGCTTCCTTTGTTAGTGTGGTGAACACAAGTTCTCCTTCCTCGCCAGGTTCTAGTGTTTCACCGGTCTTCGGATCTATTATTTCTGGTAGAAAGTGATCTGCGTTGATATGTAGTTTTTTTTCTTTACATTCAGATACAACACCGGGTCCAATGATTTCTGTTAGACCATAGTGTTCATGTGCTGTGATTCCCCAGCGTTTTTCAATGTTTTTTCTCATTTCGTTACTCCATGATTCGGCACCAAAAAGTCCGAGACGAAGTTTAAAATCCTTCTGGGGGTCTAATCCATTTTCTTCTGCAACCTCTGCTATGTATAAGGAGTAGGATGGGGTGCATGCTAAGGCTGTGGTTCCAAAATCTTTCATAATATCTATCTGTCTTTTTGTATTTCCCGAGCTGATGGTTATAACCATGGCGCCGATTTTTTGTGCCCCCTTCTCGAATCCATGAGCACCGGTGAATAAACCATATCCATATGAGTTTTGTAGAATATCTTGTTTACGTAGTCCATTGGCCCATAATGATCTGGCCATGACTTCCCCCCATAGTTCTGAATCATTTTTTGTGTATGGTCCAACGACAGGTTTTCCTGTAGTTCCTGATGAAGCATGTACCTCTACTATGTCATCAAGAGATGTACAAACTAGCCCAAATGGGTAATATTCGCGTAGATCTTGTTTTGTCAAAAATGGAAGCTTTTCTATATCTTTCAAAGCTTTGATATCATCAGGTTTTATGTTGTTGTTTCTTAACTTCTCATGATAGTATCTATTTCTTTTGTAGACATATTTTATCAGCTTTTTTAGTCTCTTTAATTGCAGTTCTTTTAACTCATCTATAGGTTTTGTTTCTATTTCTGGATTCCAGAATTCATATTTATCTGACATTAAAAGGGTTCCCTCCCAAATTATTTTATCTAGAGTGTTTTCTTTATTTTGAGATTGCACATGGTTTGAGCAGTTCGAGTGAATAAGTTATTTGGATATAATGATTTTGAAAAATTAAACCCCTCTCAAAAAATATTCTTCAATTACTATTTTTTTGTTTTTCATTGATTCTTTTTCTACATAAATTTTTTGTCACATGTTTTATATCTAAAGATTTCTTTATCCTCCTGCAGGAAGAAACGAAAAAATGATGTTAATCTCTTATTTGGTTAGAACTTGATGGAGGTTTTGTTTTGACATGAAGGTTATCGTTTTTGGTGCTGGGAGGATGGGGCAAGCTATTGTGCATGATCTATGCATATACTCTTCGTATGACATAACAATGGTTGATAGAGATGTAGAATCTATTGAAAATGCTAAAAAGTTTTTAGAGAGAAAAGAGATTGATTTCATCAAATTGGATTTAGAAAAAACAGGAGACAGTGATGTAAAACAACTTCTTCAAAGACATGACATCGCGGTTTCTGCTCTCCCATATAGATTCAATTTTTATCTAGCAAAACAGTCTGTAAAGGCAAAAACCCATTTTCTTGATCTTGGCGGCAATCATGATATTGTAGACATGGAACTAAGACTTATGGATACCGCTAGGAAAAACAATGTCACTGTCATTCCTGACTGTGGACTAGCACCAGGACTTGTATCTATTATTACACATGATATTGTTGATCAGATGGACACTGTTGAATATGTAAAGCTGAGAGTAGGTGGAGTGCCAGTTCATCCAAAACCACCATTTAACTATCAACTTGTTTTCTCACCAGAAGGGCTTATAAATGAATACGTAGAGGATGCCATTGTTCTTGACCATGAAAAGATTGTGAGAAAAAAATCTATGACAGAGTTAGAAACATTACAGTTTCCTGAGCCATTTGGAACCATGGAGGCTTTTCTTACATCTGGTGGGATATCTACTTTGCCATATACATACAGGGATAGGATAAAATATCTTGATTATAAAACAGTGAGATATCCGGGTCATTGCGAAAAATTTAGGACACTACTAGGTCTCGGATTGGCGGAGGAGAAAGAAATCAGTATTGGAAACACAAATGTTGTTCCAAGAATTTTTTTTGCAGCTCTTTTATCAAAAAAACTACCTCAACATGGAAAGGATGCTGTGCTGCTCAAAGTTGTAAGTAGGGGAACAAAAAATGGAGAGCTGCTCGATCTTGAGTATACTATGATAGACTATTATGATGAAAAAAACAATATATCTGCTATGATGCGTACAACAGGATACACTACTTCAGTTATCACTCAGATGATAGCAGACAATGTTATAACCCAAAGAGGTGTTTTCTGCCCGGAGAACATTGTGCCTCCTAAAATCTTTTTTGATGAACTCAGAAAAAGAGGAATCAACATTTCTAGAAGAAAAAAGTAGTACTATCTGAACACATTTTTTATAAACAACAATCTGTTTTCTGAGAGAGCTGAAACAATGGGGATCACCTTTATAAAAAAACCTTGGCCGGATGAAGAAAGCCTATCCTGTTTAGATGCCCATGTTAGACAATGGTTTAAATCAAAATTTAAAAATCTAACGCCACCGCAGCGCTATTCCTTCAAACTTATTTCTAAAAACAAAAATGTTCTAATAACCGCTCCTACGGGTTCAGGTAAAACCTTTTCTGCCTTTATGGTTATACTCAGCGATCTTTTTAGGAGAAGCAAGCAAAACAGTCTCATGGATGGAGTGTACTGTGTTTATGTTAGCCCACTTAGAGCTCTAAATAATGATATCTACAGAAACCTTATACTACCCTTAAGGGAGATAAGGGAACTAGCTGGAAACCATATATGTGATGTACGGGTTGGTATAAGAACTGGTGATATCTCCCCCTATGAGCGGCAAAAACAGCTCCGTAAACCACCACATATACTCATAACCACCCCGGAGAGTCTTGCAATTATTCTGAACTCAAAAAGGTTTTTAGAAAAACTTAAAACAGTTAGATGGGTCATTGTAGATGAGATACATGAACTTGCATCTAACAAACGTGGTGTTCATCTTAGCCTCAGCCTAGAGCGTCTAAGAGAAGCTGTTGGGAAAGATTTTGTACGTATTGGCCTGGGTGCTACACTGCATCCTCTGAAAGAAGCTGCAGGTTTTCTAGTAGGATATGAAAATGGAAAACTACGTAGCTGCAAAGTTGTTGATGTTTCATGGTTTAAACCATTTGATCTCAAACTCATATGTCCCACAGATGATATTATATATACTGATGCAGACAGGATGAATGATTTGATGTACAAGGAGCTGGACAAAATCATCTCGTCACATAACACAACACTGGTTTTTACCAACACACGTTCTGGAACAGAACGTGTGGTTCATCACCTAAAAAACACAGGGATCTACAACGAAGAAGAAATAGCTGCACATCATGGATCACTATCACGAGACATAAGATGGGATGTTGAGGATAAACTCAAAAAAGGGCTACTCAAAGCAGTTATATCATCCACCAGCCTAGAACTAGGTATAGACATCGGATACATAGATATGGTTGTTCAAATAGGGTCACCCAAGTCTGTCACAAGATGCATACAACGTGTTGGACGAAGTGGACATGGACTAAATGATACCGCAAAAGGAATCATAATAGGCATGGACCGCGATGACCTAGTCGAATGCGCCATCATGCTAAGATGCGCACTAGACCACAAACTAGACAAAATATGTGTGCCAAAAAACTGCCTGGATGTGCTAATACAACACATCGTAGGCATGGCTCTCTACAAAAAATGGAGAGTAGATGAGGCATACCAGTTGATAAAAAACAGTTACTGCTACCACAACCTAAAACACGATGTTTTCATACAGCTACTACACTACATAGCAGGACACTACGCTGATCTCGAAGACCGAAATGTATACGGAAAAATATGGTTTGACGAAAAAAACAAAATGTTTGGAAAAAGAGGAAGATACACACGTGTCATCTACTACCTCAACATTGGAACAATACCAGACGAAGTAAAAGTAGACGTGTACACCATACAACCAAAAAAATATGTTGGAAGCATAGAAGAAGAATTCCTAGAAAGACTACGTAAAAAAGACATATTCGTACTAGGCGGCAAAACATATGAATTCAAATACTCACGTGGAATGAGATGCTACGTAGAAGAACAAAAAGAAGAAACACCAACAATACCAGCATGGTTCTCCGAACTGCTACCACTAAGCTACGAGCTAGCACAAGAAATCAGAAAATTCCGAGAAAAAATGTTTCAAACACTAAAAAAAGAAAACAAAAAAGATGACAATGTAGACAAAATACTCTCAACACTACCCATAGACCACAGATCAAAAAAAGCCATAAAACAATACTTCGAAACACAATACCACTACCTACAAAAAACCATTGTCTCCACAAAAAAAATCATCATCGAAGAAACATATGATCTCAAAAAACGCAAAATACTCGTATTCCACACACTGTATGGAAGAAGAGTAAATGATACACTATCAAGAATCATTGCAATAGCCATAGGGAAAAAAACAAAATCAGACATACTAACAACAATAAATGACAACGGATTCACAATACTACTACCAAAAAACAAAAACATAGACATCAAAGAAATACTCAGAGAAATATTCTCACTAGACATCATAGAACTACTGAAAAAAAACATTCGAAAAACTGAGCTTATGAAAAGAAGATTCCGACACACCGCAGCAAGAAGCTTCCTAGTACTAAGAAACTACAAGGGACACAAAATCAGTGTCAGAAAACAACAAATAAACGCACAAACACTACTACGCACATGCGAAGAAATAAACAAAGACTTCCCTATAATACAAGAAACATACCGTGAAATACTAGAAGACATAATGGACATAGAAAACACAAAAAAACTACTAAAAGACATAAAAAATGGAAAAATAACCTACAAAATCATAAAAACACCTATACCCTCACCCTTCGCACACAGCCTCATAGTACTAGGAGAACCAGACATCATACTAATGAAAGACAGAAGACAGAGACTAATAGAACTACACGAAGCATTAACAAAAAAACTCAGCCAAAAAACCAAAAAAACAGTCACCACCCAAATCTCATAAACTAAAAAAAATAATGTGATAAAAAAGAAGAAACAAAAGGCTAAACATGAAAATATTTAACAAAATAGAAACAATAGAGCCATTCCCTGCAATAAAAATCAACAGCCTAGATCTAATAGCAATAGCCGACCTCCACCTAGGATACGAAACCGCTGCAGCAGAACAAGGAATATTCATACCAAAAATACAATACAAAAAAACAATACAAAACATAAACAAAATACTCTCAGAAAAAAAAGCAAAACGTATCCTCATAAACGGAGACATAAAACATGAGTTCACAGAAACAAAATATCATGAATACAAAGAAGTCGACAACCTACTAAAATATCTCCAAAAAAGATTCGAAGAAATCATCATCATAAAAGGCAACCATGACACATTCATAAGCAGAATAACAAAAAAATATGATAACATAAAACTACAAGATACATTCCACGAAAAAGACATACTATTTATACATGGACACCAAAACATAGAGATAAAAAATATAGACGAAAAAATCATCATACTAGGACATGAACACCCCTCTATAGCCCTATACACCGACATAGGCATCAAAGAAAAAACAAAATGCTTTCTATTCGGAAAAACAAACAGCAAAAACGTGCTTGTCATGCCAGCATTCAGCTACTTTGCACAGGGAAGCGACATCAACATCCTGCCAAAAAACGAATTATTATCACCCATACTAAAAAAAATCAACATAAATCAAATGAGGGCTATAGGAATCATAGAAAATGAAAAACACCTGCTCTTCCCAAAAATAAAAAACATGCGAGACTAAAGAAAACGGTTTTTTTATGGAAAACAAAAATTTTTTAGATGCAAAAGAAAAAGCATTAAAATCCCTAGAAAAAGCCTGCAGGGAAAAAGAGGTGGACCACAAAATCCTACCGATACTCACAATCATAAACAAATCACCACAATACTATACAACAAGCAGCTGCTCTGGTAGAATCGTTTTATTACAAATACCCTCAATAGGTGACAAAAAACATGCTCGATTCCTAGGAAAATGGCACAAAACCATACAAAAACACGAGATACTCTTATCAATGAAAAAAGCAGAAAGAGGCCTGATATGGCTGATAGCACAGCCGCCTATACTTCACATAGGTTCAAAGACAATAGAATCTGCTGACAGACTAATAAAAACCGCTATACTAAGTGGATTCAAAAACTCAGCATTGAAATTCACTGAGAAAAAAATCATTGTTGAAATATGTAGCACAGAACGTCTAGATGCACCCATTGGAGAGAACAAAAATCTTTTCTGCAGCGATGAGCATCTACAATTGTTGGTAGACATTGCAAACATGGTTGTCAGAAAATCAGATGAAAAACTTCAGAGATTCGAAAAAAAACTAAAAAACATTGAACATAATTTATAAAAAAATATGTCTATATATTTCTCTGTTAAACTGTATCAAAAATTTTTCTGATCTATATCTTATAATACCAATTAAATTAGCAAAACATTTATATACTGTAATAGATATTAGTGGTAGGGGTAAAAAAATCATGAAAGTTGTGAAGAGAAAAATATTAGGCGTATTTCTATGTATGCTGATGATAGCTACTATCCTTCCAGCGGTGGCAGGTGTAAGTGAAGACAAAAAGATCAAAACCGATGAACCAAATGGAATCATAGGCAAGACATTTATGAGAGGAATCATCACAAAACCAAGACTCGTCAACGGAGGTAGCCATGTCACTTTTAGAGCCATATACGTGCACTATGTAACTTGGGATCTACGTGAGACTCAACGTGGTGTGCTGCGTGGTTTCCAGAAGATAACACTTAAGAACAATTTCATTGGACACTGTGGAGATCCCTTAGGACATTGGGTATTTGCACTGTTCGATGGAAGCCTAGATATCTAAAAAAGGTTTTTTCCATCCCTTATTCTCTTTTACATTCCATATATTTGAAATACATCCATCCACTATTTCATTTTCATATCCTTTAGTTCTTTTATTGGTAAAAATGGAAAGTAGGGAGCAAGGAGATCAACTTACATTTGTTCTATATTATATTTCTTCAAATTTTTTTGCTATCTCCTCTGCTACTTCTAGTGAGGTATTGTTTCCTCCGACATCATAGGTTTTTATCTTTCCCTCTCTTATTACTGTCGCCACTGCTTTGTCAAGTTTTTCAGCATTTTTCTTTTCTCCCAACCATTCTAGCATTAGTTTGACTGATAGTATCATGGCAGTTGGATTTACTTTGTATTGACCAGCATATTTTGGTGCAGAGCCATGTGTTGGTTCAAATAATGCATAGTTATCCCCCATGTTTCCACTTGCTGCAAATCCGAGGCCTCCCACCAGTTGTGCAGCTAAATCCGAGATTATGTCTCCAAACATGTTTGATGAAACCAGTATGTCGTAATCCTGAGGATTTTTTACTAGCCACATACACATTGCATCCACATTTGTTTCCTTATACTCTATGTCTGGATATTCTTCAGCGATTTTTCTTGCCTCTTGTATCATCATACCGCTGGTTTCACGTATAACATTTGGCTTTTCGACTATTGTCACACTTTTCCGATTGTGTTTTTTGGCATATTCAAATGCCTGTCTAACAATGTTTTGACATGCCTTTTTAGTGAATATACGGCATGAAATCGCTATCTCTTCAGGTGGTACATCTTTGAATTTTTTCATCTTTTTGTGTGTCATAAGAGCATTAAGAATTTCTCTGCTTGGTGGTCTGAATTCAACACCGGTGTAAAGCCCCTCTGTGTTTTCTCTGAAAACAACGATGTCTATATCATCTCTGTAGTTCAGTGGATTACCTGGATAGGCTTTACAGGGCCGCATGTTTGTGTGTAAATTGAATTCCTGTCTTATTCTAACTATTGCACTGGAATAAACTATTCCCTTATTTCTTAGACTTGGTATAAGTTCTTTTTGTGCATCCTCATTTGGCTTAGATGTTATTGCACCAAACAGGCAGCAATCTGTTTCTCTTAGCAGCTGTACTGTTCGATCTGGAAGTGGATTTCCCTCTGTTTTCCAAAACTCCCAGCCAACATCTCCATATATATATTCTGCATCTAGATTTATCGTGTTGAGTACTATTTTTGCTGCGTCCATCACATCTTTTCCTACGCCATCTCCTGGGAGCATTGCTATATGATACTTTGCCATGATTTTTTGTAATTATGCATTTGTTTTTAAAGCTTTTTTAACCCCACCAACATATTTTTTTCAGAAATTTTTATATATATGTGGAAATGGATATGGGGGTTGTGGATCTGTATCAAAAAATAAGAAGGTATAGTCGAAAAAATTTCTGATTTTTTGATTTATTTTCTAAGCTCCCCAAGTGTGGTGATTCTTTCAGCGAAAGCATTATGTTTATGGATTGATTCCTCGCTTTCGCTGCGTGCTATTACTAGGATGTCATCTGGCAGATGTTTATATTTTTTTAAAACAGCTCTCAGCATGTCTCTAACTACATCTTCAACAAACTTTGGTTTTCTATGTGCGTTGATAACTAGTTCTCCCTCCTCTTTTCGCTTCAAAATACTATATGTAGGGCTGCTAAATGCTTTCTCAACAATCTCGATGAGATCATCTGCATCAACTGAATGATTATCCCGTGGTATTTCTATCATTAGTGTTCCCATGTTACGTTGATTATGCGTAGGTGAAAGAGTTTTTTTGTTTTGTGCCTCTAGTTTCTGTACTACCTCCATGGCACATGGACATGTTGTCATACCTACTACTTTTACTCCTATCAACTTTTTTGTCTCACCTTTTTTTTCTGCTTTTGCTTCTGCAATGATTTTGTATGGCTCCATACCCTTTTTACCTGAAGGATATGTTCTCTCTAAGAAATAGTCTCCTTCTGCTTTTACCTCAGAGAATGTTGCATATTCATGTCTTTTAAGAAGAAGCTCAGCTGTTTTTGCGCAAAGTGTTTCTAGATCAGAAACAGGTTTCTGTATATTGGAGTCAATAATTTCTGAGATCAATTCTAGGTTTCTTGACATGTGACTTCCCTTTTGAGAGGCAGGCAGGTCAACAAAGAGATCCATTGTTACCACCAATGGGATAACATTGTCTCGATTTGGTCTCTTAACATGTACAAGTTTCTTGACACCTGTAACTCCTACGCGTGTTAGTTTGAATTTATATGAAGAAACTCTTGATTGAACATCAGGTAGGTCTACTGTGTTGATAACTCTTCACCCCTTTTACTCATGTTTTATTTCCAATCTTCCTTGCAATAAAATATCTTTTTAATTAACATTCGCATTCCACTCACTTTTTTTCGCAAAAAAATAATAAACAGAAAAACTCTATCTACCTCATTTCTGAGAAAAAAAAGAGGATTTGCCGCTGTGGCTTAGACTGGCTAGAGCGATTCCTTGGTAAGGAATAGGTCGGGGGTTCAAATCCCCCCAGCGGCTCCTCTCTTTCATATAAATATAGATGTTTTTATTCTTTTTTTATATAAGGTAAGTGTCTTGGTTAGATTTTTTCCGTAGATTTCAATGAGCAAAAAGATTGTAGAATAGGGCTTCATCCCGAAATAGATAAATTAGGATAGAAGCTGTTTTTCTTAACAGGATGGGATGCGCTAAGAAAAGAATGAATCCAC
>QMSS01000003.1 GCA_003649715.1 Thermoplasmata archaeon | reverse complement strand
TGACGCTCATAAATGTTCCAAAAAACAGTATACCACATGAATGGAAAGCAAAAGAATACACCATAGTAGAAGGAGATGATCCCTATCAGATTGCGAGTAAAATGGCTCTCCAGGAATGGAGTTATTCAGACAATGTTGTTTTAGCAGTGATCGAAGAAGAGTTTAAAGAAGAAAAAGAAGAAGTTTTTACTAACTCCATAAATGGTGTTCTATCTCCATCCGATGTATATCATATTCCCACATTTAAGCTGATTCAAACTAACTCCCTAAACCCTGTCTATCATGAGTTCAACGTCGCCTCTAAATATAAGTACATAAAGGCAGAGACCTGGTGGGATGGACTACTAATAGGTAAAACCATGATTCCAACAGGTGATCCTGATCTACAGCTGTACTGCAGATATGATGGGAAATGGATGGAGGCAGCAGCAGTTTCCAACTGGAACATATATTCACCTGCAGGACACGAATATACTCATACCTACGTATACAGACCAGGTCCATGGAGGGTTGGGATAACCGATTTCCCAACAGAAAGTGATGCACCTAGACGGCAGATAGCTAAGGGGTTTTTAACAATCCAGGGATCCCTGCTTTCTGCTCTAAGAATGCCAGTCGTGTATCATGTAGATATCACTATGTACCCTGGAGTTGATATCAGAATACCAGACACACCGCCATTTGGATGCAGAAATGTTAGCTTTACACTGAGGTGGAACAATCCAAATATCCATCTTGGATTCTCATTGATTGGCCCCAGTGGTGAATCTGTTTTTACATCAATCAATGAGAGCAAAACAGGTTCACAAAAAATACAGATATATCAACTCGGAGAATGTCTACCTGGAGAAAACTATTCTATATCTGTTTTTGCTCTTAACAGCATATCTAAACCTGTCGATTTTGAGATAGAATATAGCTGGCAGCAAACAATCCCTAAGGAAAAAAGCGATTCACTCACATCTGCAACAGAGGGAGCAGTCTTAGCCAGTATACTAAACACACCCTTAATATACACCTCTTCCTCCAAAATATCAGAGGCAACAAAAGATGTGTTGTACAAACTCGGTGTCAAACAGGTATACATCGTTGATATAGGAAAAAGAATATCACACAATGTAATAAATGTAATAAAAGAGAAGGCTGCTGTAAAAAAACATTTTACCACACTAGCCAGCATCTACAGCTACATACAGAATGTTACAAGCAGAAACGATGTAATATTTTCCACTCTCGATCCATGGACATATTGGTTCAAAGGAGAACTTAGACCCGCTGGTGAGACCAAAGCTGCATTGTTTCTTGGCCCAGCTGCCTACATAGCTGCTCATCATGGCAGCCCTGTTCTAATTGTAGACAATCATCCTGAGCTCTCCTCAGCCGTTGTGTGGCATAACCAGTTTTGGAGAAACTATGCAGCTAAGCGATATGAGCATATTCCATCTGTGGCTGACATGGTTTTAACTGGAAGAAAAATCTACAGATTTTTAAGAGCACACGGTTTCGATCAGATAGGCAGAGAAACAATAATCACCATCGCAGATCAATATGATATCGGCATACCTTGGGATCGTGTATTTGTAGGAGAAGCCAGGTCAGGCAGAATATGTGGAACACCTGTTGATACTGCACAATGGATAAGCCGCTCAGTATTCTATCCCGCTCTCATATTCACAAATCCTGGTCTATCCCAAAACAGTGTTACGCTGATAAATGGAAGCATCAGCACAAGACAGGGACTACGGGGGATGATAAAAAAACCATGGTTCAACACACTTTCCATACAACGACAAACACAGGAGGAAAACCATCAGTTTCCAGTGCTATGCTCCTTTGTAACACATAAATATCGCTTCAATGAACGAGCCAGCAAATACTATGGATCAAAATATCAATGCGCCGACGGTCTGATACCAGGTGAAACAAGCACAATGAACCCGATTGATCAAGGTGTAAACAAAAAATATCATGGAAAAGATGGAAGTTTTTTCCCAGACCTGACAGAGTCAGAAATCATACCATTCTATCTACACAAAGGCGGCTACAACACTGTTTTCTCAACAAAACTCGAGGCAGTCACACATAATCTAAACCAAGGTGTGATACTTTGGATACACTCCTCACACGGCATACAAAACAAGGGTGGAAGTACATTGTTCTGGGACCCACATACAGGTTTCAAAAAACATAGAATAGCAAAAATCTTCGCAGGCGCAGTAAAAGAAGAAAACCCATGGAGGGGATACGACTGGCTACTTGGATCAACCGAGGAACCAGACACAATGTCTATGGATATGAAGGGATTCATACCATTCACCAACCATGAATCACTACTAATACCTGCAACTGGACTGGACTGGGTGCTTGCACGTAAACCCATTAGAGAAAAAATCAACCACATACTAGACATAATAAGAATCATCCCATTTAGATTCAGAGTAGACAACCTATACGATGGATTGACAGGCACTATCAGTTACTCCAAATACCCACTGGCATTAAAAACCGCAGATGAAATAGAAAAACAACTAGAAAACATCCACTCAGTTGGATTTATCACAAGCATATGCCAAACATCAAACACATACCTACATCTCCTACTTATAAGACATGGATCAGTATTCCAAGTGCAACAAGACCCGTGGCCAACATCATGGTATGGCGCAGTTTGGCGTCAATCCATACCAAGAGACATTATACTCGGTGACACTGTTGGAGAGGCATATGTGAAAGGTATAAGCCACGTTGGAATATTATACATCGGCAACAACGGTGGGCCACCACAATGGTGGTGGGACACTGCGGAAAACGTTGTATACTTCGGCGATCCTGATCTACGCATCTACGTTCCAAACACGGAATACAGTGATGCAAACAACTGGGACAAACCAAAATCCCTGGGATACAACCAAGATTTTTCAGCCGGTGGCCATATGCCATTTGGAACAACAGCATACCCACATGTAGAAACATCAGGATCACTCTTCGAGCAATACCTATGGATACTAATAGCAATAATAGTGGTCCTCATGCTATCAATAGCTGTAACAGTATTCAAAAAAACACAGAGAAAAAAACAATAAAAAAAGAATATTTATCCAAGGTTTCCTCCCCTTAATTAGAACCAAAAAACCACTGCCTCCCTATTTTTTCTCCAAACCTTATATGGCAAATTAGCAAAGTCTAGATATTATGAGTTCTGCCTTACACAAAAAGAGAAATTTTTACAGCTAAAAAATAATTCGAAAAAACCTTGTTTTTTTAATCCAAAATACTTTTTTATGTCCACTATGATTTATAGAAACCCTATGTTCATTGTAAAACTTGGTGGAAGTGTTATAACTGACAAGGCAAAAAAATGTTTCTTCAAACAAGAGGTGATGGATAGACTCTCTCTGGAGATAAAAAAAGCAGGTAAAAAGCTTATCCTAATCCATGGAGCCGGATCATTTGGTCATATACCTGCAAAAAAATACAGGCTAAACCAAGGATACATAGATCAGAATCAGATAAGAGGATTTTCATTGACACATATAATGGTACAGGAATTAAACACTATGGTATTAAAATCTCTTCAGAGCCAGGGCCTACCAGCGGTTTCAATACCGCCACATGCCATATTGAAACTTTCTGACCGTAGACCTATAAAAACTGATCTTCACATGTTCAGATCATATCTCAACAAGCATTTTTTGCCTGTAACATTTGGAGATGTGGTTCTTGATGAAAAACTTGGTTTTTCAATATGCTCTGGAGATATACTACTTCAGATTCTTGTAGAATATTTTAGACCTGAAAAAGCTGTTTTTGTGATCGATGAAGATGGCCTATATTCTTCAAATCCTAAGATAGACAAAAACGCTGTTTTCATTGAAAACGCAGGCATAAAAGATCTAAAAAATCTAACCACCATTTTAGACAGTCATGCTGATGTAACACAGGGTATGAGTGGAAAAATCGAGGTGATAAAAAAAATTGCAAGTCTAGGAGTTGACACAGTTTTGCTTAATGGCAACAAAAATAATAGGCTATATAATATACTGACTGGAAAAAATACAAAACACACTCTTATACATGGGAGGATAAAGACAGTATGAGGCAAACTGAAGAAAGAAAACGTGAACATATACTAATATCATTAAAAGAGAATGTGATGGCTCATCACAACTTCTGGGATGATGTCAAACTTGTACACAATGCTCTTCCTGAGATAAATGAGGATGATGTTGATCTGTCAACAAAACTTTTTGGAAAAAAACTTGGTGCACCCATTGTTATAGCTGGTATGACAGGCGGTTATACTAGGGCTAAAAAGATCAACGAAAATCTAGCTGCTGCAGCAGAAAAATTCCAGATTGGTATGGGTGTGGGATCACAGAGATCCGCACTTGAAAACCCTGATCTCAAAAATACCTATAATGTGATAAACAACTATGATATCCCTTTGAAGATTGCAAACATAGGTGCATCACAAATAGTTGCATGGGATAAAAAAAAGATTTTGGAGAATACTGAGAAAATAGTTGATATGATAAACGCTGATATACTAGCTGTATGCCTCAACTTTTTACAAGAGGTTGTTCAGCCTGAGGGAGAAACACATGCAAAGGGGTGTCTAAAAACCATTGATATGCTCTCTCAGGAGCTCAGCACGCCCGTTATCGTTAAAGAAAGCGGGGCAGGAATATCCTATAGGGTTGCTAAATCTCTTGCCAAAACCAGTATAGCAGGAATCGACGTTGGCGGAGCAGGAGGAACATCCTTTGCCGCAGTTGAATACTATAGAGCAAAAATGAGAAATGATTATCTTCATATGCGAGGAGGAAAAACATTTTGGGATTGGGGTATACCAACACCTCGGTCTATACTTGAGGTTGGAAGAGCTACCAACTGGAGACTACCCATAATCGCAACCGGTGGAATTAGAAATGGATTAGATGTAGCCAAATCCCTAGCACTGGGTGCAAGCCTAGCAGGCATTGCACATGCTCTACTCAAACCCGCTATAAAAGGCAAAGAGTTTACAGTTTCTGAGTTGAACATAATCATCAAAGAATTACAAATGGCCATGTTCCTACTTGGCATAGACAAGATTAAAAAAATGGCCACCGTCGAGGTAGAATATGAATATAAGGAATGAGTTGGAAAAAAGAGCAGATATTTTTAACAAAGAAATGAAAAAATATCTGAAAACAGGTACTCCAAAAAGACTTTATGATGCAGCAAAACATCTGCCACTAGCAGGAGGAAAAAGACTTAGACCCTGTGTTGCAATGCTTTCCTGCGAAAGCGTTTCAGGCGATGTACAAAGAGTAATGCCATTTGCGGTTGCATTAGAATTAGTACACAACTTCACACTAATACATGATGATATAATGGACAAGTCTCGTCTGAGAAGAAATCTACCCGCAGTTCATATCAAATTCGGGGAATCAACAGCTATACTGGCAGGTGATTTCCTATTTGCCTTGTCCTTTGAGGCAATGCAGGATATACCCATAAAACCCTCTGTTTTCAAAAAGTTGAACAATAGTCTTATACAATGCGTTAAGGACATCTGCCAGGGACAGCAGCTTGACACAGAATTCGAAAAAAGAAAAAATATCGCTGAGTATGAGTACCTCAACATGATCCAAAAAAAAACAGCATCCTTGTTCAGACTAGCAGCACATGGCGGAGCAATAATAGGCAATGGATCCACGGAGGAGATCAATGCTTTGACAGAATATGGAAACCTCCTAGGACTGGCATTTCAGATATGGGATGACTATTTAGATCTAAGTAGTAGTGAGAAAACACTTGGTAAAGACATTGGAAATGATATTAGAAACGGTAAAAAAACCTTGATTGCAGTTCACGCACTAGAAAACACCAATAACCAGGACAAAAAACTACTAGAAGAGGTTATGGGTAATAAAGACGCCTCAGAGAGGGATATCAAACAAGTTGTTGAGGTATTCAAAAAAACTGGATCGATTGAATATGCAAAAAAAACTGCTCTACACTACAGCAGACAAGCTAAAAAAACCTTGGAAACATTAAAAGATTCTGAGGCAAAAACAGTTTTGATACAATTAGCAGATTATTCGATAGAAAGAGAAAAATAGGCATGTTATCCAAAAAGATTGAGGAAACAGCCAAAATATATGCTCTCCAAAATGCAGTGCAGTTCAATGGTAAAGCCAATGAAAAAGCAGTCATTGGTAAGGTAATAGCAGCACTGGGAAAAAATGGTTTTAAACCAAAAGAGATCATACCTGCTGTTAAATCTGTTGTGGAACAGATCAATCATCTAAGCTTGAAGGAGCAGATATCTGAACTGGAAAAAATTGCACCAGATCTTCTCCATAGAGAAAAAAAGGAGCGAGTATTTAAACTTCCTCCACTTCCATATGCGGAGGATGGAAAGGTCGTTACACGTTTTCCACCTGAGCCAAATGGTTATCTACATATCGGACATGCAAAGGCAGCTGTTATTGATCATGAATATGCACGTATGTATAATGGAAAATTTATACTCAGATTTGATGATACAAACCCTGAAAATGCCGCTATAGAGTTTTATGATGCACAGCGGGAGGACCTCCAATGGCTTGGTATTGAATGGGATGAAGAGTACAATACATCAGATCATCTAAAAATACATTACCAGCTAGCTGAGCAACTTATACGTCAAGGAGATGCATATGTTTGTAGATGCCCACCAGAGGAAATCAGGAAAAAACGTTTCCAGAGAAAAGAATGTAGATGCAGAAATCTCTCATCTGGTGAAAATATTGACATGTGGAATGATATGCTGTCCTCCGGTTTTTCCAAAGGTGTTATTCTCAGATTAAAAGGTGATTTGCATTCTTCAAACACTGCGATGCATGACCCTACTTTGTTTCGAATCATTGAAAAACCTCATCCCATACATGGAGACAGATACCATGTATGGCCAACCTATGATTTCGCAGGAGCTGTTGAGGATAGCATCAGTGGAGTGACACATCCATTTCGAACCAAAGAATATGAGCTCCGTGATGAATGCTACTTCTACATTCTTGAGCGTCTACATCTAAGAAAGCCACATCTTATGGAGTTTTCTCGTCTTTCAATAAAGGGTATGCCTGTCTCAAAACGAAGAATAAAACCCTTGATCGAAAAAGGAATAGTCTCAGGATATGATGATATTAGACTACCTACACTTCGAGGTCTAAAAAGAAGAGGCATCTTACCAGAGACCATCAAACAATTCGTAATCTCTCAAGGTATATCCAAGGTTGAGTCAACTGCACCATTTAGCCTTGTTGAAGCGATAAATAGAAAAATATTGGATCCGAAAACCCGGCGATATTTCTTTGTACCCAATCCGGTTAAAATAGTTGTAAAAAATGCACCCAAAAAAAGGATAGAACTTAAATTACACCCAACAAAGGATCTTGGAAAACGGGTAGTGGAAACAGGATCCACATTTTATATTCCAAAAGATGATGTACAGAGGATGAAAACTGGTGAAACATTTAGACTTAAAGAACTCTACAACATCAGGATAGAAAAAATCAGTGATGACATAATAACCACTCAATATGTTGGAGAGGAATTGCTACCAGACACCGCAAAAATACAATGGACCACGGATGATCATATATGCATGAGTGTTTTTGTTTCAAAACCCCTGTTTAAAAATGAAAAATATGATCCTGATAGTCTACAGCGAATCGATGGATATGCAGAAAAAGCTGTAGCAGATATCTATGAAGGAGAGATCATACAGTTTGAGAGATTTGGTTTTGTCAGAATAGAAAAACAGAACAGTAAAATAGTTGGTTTCTTCGCGCATAAGTAAACTTTTTAAGCCATTTCATATTTTTGATATACTATTAGGGATGGGATCAAGAATGTACTCTAACAGGAAGAAGATAGTGTTTTTAATAACATCAACGTTTTTGTTGTTTTTTTTGGTAGATAATGCAACCGCAGCTCTATTCACAGAGCCTACAACTGGTCTAACAGTTGCAGTAGTAGTTGCCACTATAGCAGCTATACTCTCCTTTCTGTTGATTGCTGGTGGAATAAAGTATGTTACCCCAGAGAATGTTTTAGATACAGAGATTAGGAAAAATCTCTATGAATATATAGATGAATATCCAGGTTCTCATCTTAGAGAAATCGCTAGAGAATTAGATTTGAAACCAAGTAATGCAGCATGGCATCTACGTAAGCTAGAGCAGACGAATCTAATCAGAAGTCGATATATAGGTGGTAAAAAGGTTTATTATCTAGTGGATGGTGGTATAGAGGCGAGAAAACGAGCTATAGCTGAGTCCATACTGAAAAACAAAAATGCTAGAGATATTATGGAGTATCTACGAAATCATCCTGGTAAACATCTTCTTGAGATAGCTCATGCTCTTCATCTCAATCATCATGTTGTAAAATGGCATCTTAAGAAGATGCATATGGCAGAGATGGTTGAGTGGGATACAAGTAAATCTGCCTATCCTGTGTATTATCCAACTGAAATCGGATCTGAGGCATTAGAGAACTTTGAGGAAGCCATTAAAAGAACAAACAAGGTCTATAGGGCGTCATAAAAAAAGATTTTTTTAAAAAATAAAATAAATTATTGGTTTTTTGGCTGTACAGAGGAGAAGTAGAGTTCTATATTCTACCTACATCCACCACTTCTACACTGTCTACATGTTTTATCTTGGAAAGGATATCTACAATTGGTTCTAATCCTCCCTCTGTGTCTGGAACAGAGATTGTTACATCAACACCTTTTAGCCCAAAGGCAATATCCTTTATCTCGATTTTTCCGAGCTTTACTGGTTTTTTTATCACATTTTTTATATCTTCTATTATTCCCTGTAGTTTCTCATCCTCTAATACTTCGCTGGGCATAACCCTTATAAGTGCTACTACTTCTCCCATACAATCCCTCTAATTTTTTTTATGGCCCTCCGAACCCGCATTTGGGGCACACGTACTTAACACTTTGTTCTCTACAGTTGCTGCATCTCCCGATAACATTGTCACATATTGGACAGGGAAATGTTGTGAATCCTTTTTCAAGCAGTCCTCTTCCACATGTAACACATTTCTCTGCCTTTATCATAGGATGTGCTGAATAACATATCTATTTTTAACTTCTTCGGCTAAAAACCTATCTAATCTGCCTACTCTTTTCTGTCCCCCTCTTTTTTTATCTCTATTTTTTGATCATGTCTAGCGAGAATGATGCCACAGATCTAAATATTTTGTATTGAAATATTGCGCCGACAATGAGATTCATATAATATGTGATAAGTCTGAATAGTAGAACAAAAACACCGATTAGATTCCGTCCGATGAGTACGCTGTAGAGACCTGCCACACTTCCTTCAGTGATGCCACTGCTACCTGGAGTGGTTGGCATCATAACAATTACGAGCAACAAAACCTGTGCAGAATATGATTCAACTATAAATGGATCTAAACCTAGTCCAAGTAGAATCATAGATGGGATCATAAAACCTGTTGACCAAAACAGTACTGTTAGTACACCACATAACAAAAAAGTTTTTCTACCTTTTTTAGCGAAAAACTTCATGCTCTTATTGAAATCGTCTACCTCTCTGTTTATTCTATCAACAACCTTTTTCATATCAATCCTTCTTCTGAAAAACCTCCGTAGTTTGCTCTCAAGAAAAATCAAAAAAGATTTAGTCTTATCAGGATTTTTTATGGCGTAAACAAAAAGTATTATACATGCTACAAAAACGATTACTCCAATGGACAGTCCTGTTCTGATTAACTCAACATCTATGTGGTTTTTGAAAACAAAAAAGGCAAATGGAATGCATATGAGGATAAACATTGCATCCAGAAGACGTTCACCTAGTACAGCGGCTGTTGCTCCTCCTATGCTCATACCATTCTTGTTCAGCAGATAGATCCGAACAGGTTCACCACCGGCCATAGATGGAGTGATACCTGCTAAAAATAGATTTGCAAGAACTATTTTTGTCGAACCCCATATCCCCATCCTCATTTTTTTATCAACTGCAGTGCATAACATTTTTAGCCTTGTTCCCCATAGAAACCAGTACATGATATTCAAAAAAATAGCTGCTAGAAAATATTCATATTGTATCTTATTGACCGTTAGATACTCTAATGTGGTATGACTAATTGTAAGCTTCAGAATGACCAGAATTATTGCAATACTTAGTATCACACTTACTGCTATAGAAATTTTTACCGTACCATGTTTTTTTTCTACATCCACAATTATGCGGTATCTTAGATAATGGTATATTTCTTTTGTGGTTATTTTAAAATAGAGCAGATTTTATGTTCCCCCCTAAAATATATGACAACATTTTTTCTCAGAATTTCTGGAAAGAAGAATTTTATGCGCTGCTGATGGAAAAATAAAAAAACCTTTATTTGCGAATAGAATATTACCCAGCTACTGTCTGAGAGTATTATGAGACGACTACCCATGGAAAAATATCTGAAAACTGCATATTATGCGTTTGTAAACTATGCTGCACGTGAATCTATATATCCTTTTTATGCATCATTTAAAGTAACACATAGATGCGGTCTGAGATGTAGTTTCTGTAATGTGTGGATGGAAAAAACACCTGATCTTTCTACGGAGGAAGTCTTCAAGGTTCTTGACAACATTGGTAATTCAAGTATCATACTTCTAAGCCTTGAGGGTGGTGATCCACTGATGAGAAAAGATCTTGGTGAAATCTTAAAATATGCGCATAAAAAACCTTTTTATCTTTTTTTCACCACCAATGGTCATCTGATAGATAAAAGACCTATGAGTGAATATGGTAAATACATTGATTATCTTCATATAAGCATTGATGAGGGACATGGCAATCTAGAATTTTTTGACAGATTAGAAGAATTCCAAAGCTTTGGACCTGAGATATGTATCCAAATTGTTGTCACAAGAGATACATTAGATGCTTTGGAGGAGAAGGTAAAACGAGTACATGACGTGGGAGCCAGAACAGTTGTTATGCCTGCAACACATCTAGATGGAACAGACAATTATTATCCTGATCCAAAAAAATTTAGAAGGGAGGTGTTGCGGCTCAAAAAAAAATACAAAAACACCATAACAACACCTCGTGGTTTTTTAGACAACATAAACCGCCCGCATGGATGTTCTACATCCTCAATAATCATCGACTCCGATGGTGGATTATTTTATCCCTGTAGAACAGTTGGAAAAAGATTGTACAACTTCACTGAGGGATCATTCATGGATTTCTTAAAAACAGAGGAGGCAAAAAAGGCTAGAGAGGAAATGAAAAAATGCACTAGAAGATGTGGATGGTATCAGTATTTCGCAACAGATGTTTTCGCCTCGCCTCTATCATTTGTCTCATCATTTAGCCCCTACTTTTTCAAATAAAAAAAATAGGTATTGTTGGTAAAAAATTTTTATGGAGAAACGTGGGCAGTAGTAGCTCTAGAAATATTCTGAGCAACTGTTTTTTTAGGAAAATAATTATTATCAAAAAAACATTTGAGATAAGTGTTATTGGTATGAGGATACTACTTGCAACAGAGTCATATTATCCAAACATTGATGGTGGTGCTGTTGCTCAGCATAGACTTGTGACTCAGTTTATAAAAAATGGTCATGAAGTAGTTGTTATAGCACCTGGTTTCTCATTTAAAAACATTGTTGAGACAAACAGTGATGGATCCAAGGTCTTCAGAGTGAGAGGCATAAAACTGCCGCTGTATATGGATGGTAGATACACATTTTCTCCATTTCCTATTTTTCAGGTAAATAGGATAATCAAAAAGTTTAGACCAGACATCATAAACATATGTTCGCCATATCCGATTAGCATCAGTGCTTTGGTATGTGCAAAAAAATATCATATTCCCGTTGTTGGATCTATCCATGTACTACCTGAAAATATGCTTTCGCCCCTACTCAGATCACAATACTATGATACGATCAAGAATTATGCATGGGCCTATCTTATCTATTTCTACAATCTGGTTGACTGGGCAACTGTGCCTACAAAAACTGGAGCAGAAATGTTTACGAAAAGAGGTTTAAAAACGAGGATAACTCCTGTTTCTAATGGAGTGGATCTAGATGTTTTTAACCCCAACAATGATGGTGAATATCTTAGAAAAAAAATTGGGTTGCCAGAGAGAACCATAGTTTTGTATACCGGGAGAATAAGTGCTGAAAAAAACTTGGATGTACTTATAAAGGCAATACCGTATGTTATCAGAAGAGTAGATGCTCATTTTCTAATCTGCGGCTCAGGAGGTGTGTACAGACAGGAGATTATCAGATTAGCGGAAAAAATACATGTGAGGGAGAATACAACATTTATAGATTTTTTAGACTGGAAGGACTATCCTAATATATATTCGATTGCAGATGTTTTTGCGATACCTGCAGAATCTGAGCTGCAAAGTATAGTAACAATGGAGGCACTTGCCTCTGGATTACCTGTTGTTGCAGTGAACAAAGGTGCATTGCCGGAGCTTGTTAGTTTGAATAATGGGCTGCTATTTGAGCCACAGAACAGTAAGCAGATGGCAGATCATATTGTAAGGATCCTTTCAGATGAAAAACTTCGTAAAGATATGGGAGCAAAAAGTCTCGAATTAATCAAAAAACACTCTATTGACTATATATGTTCTCAATACGAAAAGATATACAGTACCCTCACAGGAAATGTATCAGATTAGCAAAATTGTGAACTCCGCAGATTTTTTAATCATTCTCTCATCTTCTTTTTTGATTTAAACCATTTTCTTCTCCAACTTTTCCTCTATAAAAGTCCAGTTTACAGCATAAACCTCTGTCCAATGAATCTCCACCATATTCTGATCAACTGTGGAGTTTCTATACAGAAGCTCAAAAGGTTGATGCAAAAATTTTTCATAGGACTCATTTGTCATATAAACAATTTTTCCAAAACCCACATGTACCACTCTATTTTTCATTATATCATCTACAATAACATGTGTTATCCTACTATAGTCTTTGCTGCTCCCTCTTAATTCATCTATATAATCAGTTAGATTTTCCGTTTTCCATATAATTATTGCCTCATCTAGGGTAGTATTGAATCCAACAGCCTCCGCCATCCTAGCTAAACGATGATCAGATGCTATAACACTGGTGTTTCTATCTAAATTTTCTCTGATCCATTCTATAGCCGCAAGGTTACTATCAGTTATAGCCTCATATGATGCATTTAATGCCACATGTGAGGGATAGACAGAAACAGCATTTGTAGTTATCAAAACTATTACTACAAAAACATATATGATCTGACGTTTCTGCATCCATCTCATCCTTCTAGAAAAACTATATGATGTAGCAGCTGTTAGATGAATGACATTATTGATAATTTTTTCTAGCCGTCCTAGCAATGATTTATAGTCCAGATTTAAAAAAATACCTCTTATGCCATACACTGCAATTATGCTTAGAGGGGCCATCATATATTCAAAATGTCTATGAGGCAGTATGACTTTATTTGCCATCAGTCCATACATGAATGAGAGGAGTATTGCTAAAAACCATCCTCTGATAAAACCTCCATTTCTAATAAATCTTGTATATCGAAATCCGGCGGCGCCGAATCCAAACATAAGAAGCAGTGGAACTGAGTAAGCAATTGATAGGGGTGTAAAACTAAAGTTTGTCCACGGCATCTTAGTTACTGAAAAAATACTCATAGCTATTAAACATGTGATGAATGTTAGAGAAAACCTCATGAGACAAAGATTGATTGTTGGTTTTTTCTTTTTCGGAAACAAATTGTATCTTCTTTTTAGCCAGATGATTCCAAACAGTGAAAGGAATAGTATGTAAAACAGGGCTATTATATAGTTAGAACCAATGTGAATTGATCCTATTCTAAAACCTGTTTCCATAAATTTTTTGTATACAGTCGTTGCAACGAATATCCAGTATGAAAATACAAGAACACTTGTTGTTAGTATGTAAAAAACATCGGTACCTAATGTAGTAGTCCATTTTTTCCTACTGGCATTCTCTATAAATACAACAAATATTAGGATGATTAGGTAAAAATATGTTGTTAGATGATGAGACATTATCAAAAGAATTGTAGATGCAAGGAGAGGAACAATATATCTTATGTCCCTTCTATACTTAATAAAGAGATACATTGAAAGCATCATAAAAAAATGCCCCATAGTTAGAGGAGAGGCATGGCTTGTTTGATACACATGGAATGGCATAACCGCCAGAAACAGACTTGATAAAAGAGCTGTCTTTCTACTACCTATCAATTCGTATACGACAAAGTAGAAGATTAGGACTGATAGACCACCAAATATCGGTGCGATCTTCGGCATTATCACTATGACATCAAGACCTGTGATCCAATGGAAAACCGCTGTTACTGCGTATAGAACTGGGAAATATTGATAGGAACTGCCCCATCCATAGTATGGATTAAAAAGATCCATGTTTTTCACAAGGGATTCTGTGAGTCCATAATATATTCCAAAATCACATCCCCATGCAGCATTGGTCCATGCTGGTAAGGATCTTAAAATCACAGATATGCTTGTAACTATGATCAGCCAGAAAAACCAGTTTTTTATTAGACCATTGATTTTTTGTTTGATCTGTGTTCCTTTCATCTTTTCCTCCATGGGTATGAGGCAGTAGTATATATTCCTTCCTAAATCCTAAAAATGTTTTATATGCATATAGTTTTTTTATACTGTCATAGTAACTATATCCATGATGTTTTCCACTGTTTTTTTTACATCACATAATCTGGTTATGCCAGTGGTTTTTTTTGCTTTTTCAAAATCCGCTTTTAGGTTTATATGATTTTGTTTAACTGAATAAAAAGTACCTTTTCTGCTGTGATATTCAGCTAGATATTCCTGTTCTATCTGCCCGGGTGTGGGTATCATCAGAGCCTTTGTGCCAATCACAGCTAGATCCATTATGGTGGAGTATCCAGAGCGTGATACAACTATTTTTGCTCTGTTTAGAAGTTCCTCTCTTTTTTCTCTTGATAAAAAGGAGTATGTTGTGATATTTTCTTTGTTTGTAGCAGATTGCTCTTCTGTTTTTCCAAGTGTCACAACAATGTTTCCGTTTAGATTTTGTATTTGCGATAGTAGTTTTTGCTCTAAGATACTTCTCTGTGGCTCAGGACCTGATATAGATATTAAGCAGTCGATGTCTTTTCTCAGATTTTTTTTACTGAAATCAGATAAGACACCTACATAGTGTATTTTGTTTTCATCGATCTTCTTTAGATTATGCGACAGATCTCCAGATAAATCATTTTCACGGTAATCTGGCACTATGATTTCACGGAATCTTTTGAAAAAGAATAGGTTGAATAGTTCACTACCTGTTTCTAAAAACTTTATTCGAAGTGGATTCATTATACGTATCTGATGAGATATGAAGATGGATGGAATTTTTTTGCTGTAGATATCATATCTCCCATCAGAAATTATGACGTCATATTTTTTTGTTTTCAATATATCTGCCAGTCTACTTAATCCCGTTTCTATTCTCTTGATAAAAAGAGGCCAATAGATGATGCTTTTTGCCATAAACTGTCTAGCATTTTCTGATATCAGCATAGGGTAATCAGGTATGTCTATGTATTCTACTTGCTCTCCTAATTCCTTTTTTAGTAGCTCTATAGACCTGCCGCTGGATATAACTGTTACGTTGCTGTTTTCATCTAATAGTTTTCTCATGACTGGTAGCGATCTTGTGGCATGCCCAAGACCCCATGAGCAGATACCATAGATTACATTCATTTTCTAAAAACCCCCGTATGATATGTTGATATTAAATAGGAGATTAAAAAAACTAACTGGAAACAAATAGAAATGAGGATATATATTAGGAAGGAGTGTTACATCATCTTTTTTATACCAGGATTTACATTAACAACAATAAAACACTTTCATGATGGGGGATTATGGATTTCCAGCAGAAACTTTTGGACATTACAGAAAAAAACCATAGTATACTCTGCATAGGATTAGATATTGATAGAGACAAAATACCACGTTTCTTGTTCAACTCATGCGGAGACCCATTCTTTGAGTTTAACAGATCAATAATTGACTATACAAAGGATCTTGTCTGTGCATACAAGCTCAATATGGCCTTTTATGAGGTTCTTGGAAAAAAAGGTATGGAGGTGTTGGAAAAAACCATTAGATACATTCCAGATAATATAGTTGTGATATTAGATGGGAAAAGAAATGATATTGGAAATACTGCACGTAAATATGCTCAGTCTGTTTTTGAAACATTTCATGCTGATGCAGCAACCATCAATCCATATCTTGGCATAGATGGAGTGATACCTTTTCTGGAATACAAAGGACGATGTAGTTTTATTTTATGCAGAACATCTAATCCCTCAGCCGTTGAATTCCAGGACCTAAAAATATCTAAAACCCCACTTTACCAGATTATTGCTATGAAAATAAAAGAATGGAATCATTTTGGCAGTTGCGGAGCAGTTGTTGGGGCTACATATCCAAAAGAGTTGAAAAAGATACGTAGCATCCTTGGAGAGGACATTCCTATACTTATACCTGGTGTTGGAAAACAGGGTGGCGATGTTGAAAATGCTGTTAAAAACGGGACCAACAAAGATGGTGAGATGGCCATAATAAATTCATCACGTAGCATAATATTCGCTGGAGACAAAGAAGATTTCGCTGAACGCTCCAGAGAAAAAGCAATGCTACTCAGAGATGAGATCAATAGATATAGAAGATGAGCCCAAGGAGAGACATATATTTTCTCAGAAACATCCATCCCTCTTTATTTTCGTTGCCATCTCAACCGAAATCTTAATCAACAACTCATACAATTTTTCTATTGCCCTGTTTCGAAGGTCTCCATGAAAAAAAGTGGAAACTTTTTTGTGATTGGAGATGCAAGATCAAGGGCAACAAAAAATATCTGATGTCGAGTAGGGTCCCTCTTCGATCAAAGACGGAGATGTCAAAGAGATGAGATGAAGGATAACCCCGATATCAGACAAGACCCTGTCGCGATACTGGCCGTGGTTCCACTCCGCTGCTGCTTCTAGGAGAGTTCTGCGGCTGCACCCAACAACTCAAAAAAAGATTGTTGGGTGACAGCGACAAACAACAACTAAATAATTTTTTTAACAATCAAAAAAATACAACCTATTTTTTTTGAAAAATCTGGTAATGTTTATATTCCAAAAAAATATACATCTTATCTCAGAGCCACAGGCTGATACACCGTTCAGAGCAGAACAATACATAGATGTCCATAACCATAAATGGGTTGTGGGTTGTATAGAGGAAAGGAATTAGAAATCCTCTTCAACATTTCCACCCACAATTTATCCTAGAGTACAAAAAATAATCATAGAAATCATCATCTGATGGAAATTGAAAAATTGAAGGAAACGTTAGACTTGTGGAGGAGAGGTTGATACTCAAAAAGAAGATGATGATATGGGAGTCTACATACCCATAAAAGTTTGTTGTAGGGTATGGGAGGTTCCTCTTTAGATCAAAAAAATTTGTATTCGAAAAAAATCTTAGCCCCCTAACTGGGTTGGGTAAAAGAATATGTCTAAACTGATTTCATTACATATGAAAACGCTTTATGGAGAATATTAGGATGAAGGTTGCAATGATTGGTTGGGAATACCCTCCCTTTAAGGTTGGTGGGCTGGGTACCCACTGTTATGGTCTTACGAGGAGCCTCGCTGACAGAGGAGTATCTATAGATTTCTATATGCCCAAAACCAATAGAGATTCTATCACCAGCGACAAACCTAATCTGGTTATAAAACCTGTTGGAGAAACAACTGTTTTTCCATATGACCATCCTGATGACAAAGCTTTAGAAGGTCAGTTTTTTGAGGCTGTATATAAATACAATGATTTATGCGTTCAAAAGATACAGGGAGACTATGATCTTATTCACTGTCATGATTGGCTCACTATGAAAGCTGGTGTTCTATTAAAAGAAAAAATGGGTGTTCCACTTGTAGTTACAGTACACTCAACTGAGTATGATCGATCAGCATGGCTTTTCCCTAATGAATGGTTTATAAACATAGAGCGAGAAGGTATGGAAAAGGCGGATAGAATAATCACGGTTAGTCATTTCACTAAAAGAATACTGGTTGAGAGATATGGCATAAACCCAGATAAGATTAGGGTTGTTCATAATGCTGTGTATCCAATAGGTGAGGGTGAGAAGCAGAGAATTGTACTATTCCTAGGGCGTCTGACAATCCAGAAAGGACCAGAGTTTTTCCTGAAGGCAGCTAAAAAGGTTCTTGAGAAGGAGGACTGCAGATTCGTTATCGCAGGTGATGGAGATATGTTGCCCCGGTTGATCAATCAGGCTATCAAGCTTGGCATCTCAAACAAGGTTATATTTACTGGGTTGCTAACCGAAGATGAAGTAAAACATATATACAGGATTTCGAGTGTGTATGTTATGCCATCTGTGAGCGAGCCATTTGGCATCACCGCATTAGAGGCCATCTCAGCAGGTACACCCACTATAGTTTCAAAAACAACAGGTGTGTCTGAGGCATTCCATAACTGTTTGAAGGTTGATTTCTGGGATGTTGATGAAATGGCAAACAAGATCATAGCCCTACTGAGATATGATCCACTTAGAAGAACTCTGGCAAATGAGGCTAAACGTGAGATAAAGCTCTTCACATGGGATAGAGTTGCTGATAAAACACTATCAGTCTATAGAGAGGTAGCATAACAGCATGCCATCTGTTTGTTTCTACTTCGAAGTGCATCAGCCAGTTAGACTCAAACGTTTCTCAGTGTTCAACATAGGCCATGACAACAATGCATTTCTAACATATTTCAACCATGATCTTAACCGTGAAATATTTGAAAAAGTAGCAAAAAAATGTTATCTACCAGCCAATCAAATGCTTCTTGATTTGATCAACAAATATGATGGTAGATTCCGTGTGTCATTCAGCTTAACTGGAACATTTGTAGAATGCTGCGAACAATTCATGCCGGCTGTCTTAGACAGCTTCAAAGAACTGTTCCGCACAGGAGCAGTTGATCTAATCGAAGAAACATACTTCCATTCACTCTCAAGCCTATATGATGAGTTAGATGAGTTTGAGGAACAAGTCATAATGCACCGTCATATGATCAAAAAAATATTCAACTATAGACCGATGGTTTTCAGAAACACCGAGGCAATATATGACAACCGTATTGCCAAAAAAATAGAGGAAATGGGGTACAAGGGTATCATTACAGAAGGAACAGAAAAAATACTTGGATGGCGTTCACCAAACTATCTATACAAACCAGTTAATGCAGACATAAAAGTACTGCTCAGAAACTACACCCTCAGTGACGACATAGGCTTCCGTTTTTCAGCACAGAGCTGGCCAGGATTCCCATTAACAGCATCTAAATATGCACATTGGATGTCCAAATGCCAGGGAGATCTCATAAATGTGTTTATCGACTATGAAACATTTGGAGAACATCAATGGACAGAAACTGGAATATTTGATTTCCTAAAACATTTGCCAGAGGAGGTTTTAAAACACAAAAACCTCGACTTTGTTACCGTAAGTGAAGCTGTAAACAGATACAAGTCGGTAGGTGAGATAGATGTTCCATGGGCTATATCATGGGCAGATGAGGCAAGAGATGTTTCAACCTGGCTGGGCAACGAAATGCAGATCACTTGTTTCAACGAACTAAAAGACATAGGAAAAAAACTCAAAAAACTAGGAGACCGGGAACTCCTATATGTCTGGCGTCTACTCCAAACATCAGATCATCTCTACTACATATCCACAAAGGGAGCAGGCGATGGAGATGTCCATGCATACTTCAATCCATATGACTTCCCCTACGAGGGGTTTATAAACTACATGAACATAATACAGGATCTAAAAGAAAAAATAACTCAGCAAGAAAGAGAAACACAGCTGATATCATGAGGATAGTGCATTTCTCATGGGAATTCCCACCTATAATCCGAGGAGGCCTGGGAACATTCATAACAGAGATAACACAAAGACAGGTACAAAAAGGAAATGAAGTAACCATATTTGCATTAAATGATGAAAACAAACTAAAACCATCGGAAAAATGGAACGATATAGAAGTATACAGACCAAAAACCTTGGATCTCACATCCACATTCTACCTATTTGTAGACCATGAACTACGATCATGGGGGTCATACTTCAAGTTTTTTGCAGATGTAGTCAGCTATAACCTAATGTCAGCCTCACAGTTAGTCAACCTACTTGTAAGAAAAAACCATAGAACATTCGACATACTAGATGCACATGACTGGCTTGGTATAATCGGAGGGATGATCGCTAAAAAAGAACTAAACATACCACTAATATTCCATGTACACTCAACTGAAATAGGTCGATCCATTGGAAGAGGATCACATACAATTAAGGACATAGAATTCGAAGGAGGACAAAACGCGGACTGCATAATAACCGTATCATATGCAATGAGCGATGAGCTGCAAAAACTAGGCTTCCCAGCAGACAAAATACGCGTGTGCTGGAATGGCGTGGATCCAAACAAATACAACCCAGAAAAAATATCCACCATAGAAAAAAAACAGCTGAGAAGAAAATATGGTATATCCAACGATGAAAACCTACTACTCTTCATAGGAAGACTAGTAACTGTAAAAGGAGCAGACAACCTCATAAAAGCCATGCCAACTGTTATAAAAACCTTTCCAAAAACCAAACTACTCATACTAGGCATTGGAGACATGGAAAGCCATCTCAAAAAACTCATAAATGATCTAGGTTTAAAAGAAAAAATTATACTGAGAACAGAGTTTGTAAGTGAAAAAGAACGTATACTACATCTAGCAGCTGCAGATGTCGTTGTACTACCATCACTATATGAACCCTTCGGCATAGTATGCACGGAGGCAATGTCAATGGCAAAACCTGTTGTGGTGGGAGCCAGAGGGACAAATGGTATGCGAGAACAAATCATTCCAGATGGTGAAAAACAATGCGGCATACATATAAACCCATTTGATCCACAGGACATCGCATGGGGGATACAACAAATCCTGCAATCCAAAGACAAAGCTATTCAAATGGGAGAAAATGCAAGAAAAAGAGTAATAAAATACTTCAGCTGGGATGTCATAGTAGACAGAACACTACAAATATACAGCGAATTCACACAATAAAAAAACATTTTCTCAAAAACTTTTTCTAAAAAACCTCATAAAAAAAGCCTTTACGAAAGAAAAAAATATAATGAGAAAAAAATGAGTGAACTCGAGAATGGCATAAATTTACTGGAAACAAAGGAGTCCCCATGACACAGATTGTAAAAGAATGGATAGTCACAAATGGCCTTGGCGGCTATGCATCTCAGACCCACTCTGGCAGCATCACCAGAAAATTCCATGGTCTTCTAATAGCAAGTCTAAAACCACCTACAAACAGATGGGTTTTCGTATCAGACCTAAACGAAAAGATACGGATCAAAAACCAACTATATGACCTATCAAACTATGGATGTAGAAAATTTATCTTCAACATGTTTCCATCATTTCTCTGCCTACTGGACAATGTGCAGATAAAAAAAACAGTTTTCATGCCATATAAACAGAACACCACAATAATTAAATACAGTATTAAAACAAATCAGCCTATATCCCTCCATTACACTCCAGTGATAAACTCTAGACACTTTTATGATTTAACAGAAAAACACTCGATATCATTTGAACAAAAAACAATCAAAAACGGCATAAATATTAGACCAAACAACATAAACAAAGACCTAAAAATCATACTACAAGATTTTAACTACCGAGAAAACAATTCATGGATAGAAATACACTACAAAAAAGATATGGAAAGACATGACTCATGGGTAGACAATGGATTCATACCAGGAGAGTTCTACAAAGAAATAACCCAGTCCTGTGAGTATTATATCATATTAACAGTTGAAGACAATGTAGATAATCTCAACCCAGACACCACATATTCAGGAGAGATACAGAGAAAGAAGAGTTTACTCAAAAAAACAGGTCTTCCCAGCAAATTTGACAAACTAGTTTTATCGACAGACAACTTTATCGTGCAAAGAGATGACAAAAAAACAGTTATAGCTGGGTATCACTGGTTCAGCGATTGGAGCCGGGACGCCCTGATAGCATTACCAGGAATCACACTTGTCACAGGTAGACACGATATAGCAAAACAAATCCTATTAGGTCTAAAAGATTTCTGCAAAAATGGTTTGATCCCAAATATGTTTCCAGACAGAGAAGACTCCGAGGTAGCATACAACACTGTGGATGCTTCCCTCTGGTATATTGACCGCGTATTCCAATATCTTAAATACACAGATGACCAGCAACTCCTGGTAGACATATGGGGTACTCTACAATCGATTGTAGAATACTACAAAAATGGCACCAACCATGGCATACATATGGATAATGATTTTCTCATATGCCATGGACCAGGGCTCACATGGATGGATGTCAAAATCAATGACTACTATCCAACACCACGAGATAAAAAGGCTGTTGAGATACAGGCACTCTGGTATAATGCTCTCAAAATAATGAGCATCCTAGCTGATATCTATGGCAATGATGATTTATATTCTGATCTCGCTGACAATGTAAAAAAAAGCTTCAACGCACAGTTTGATAGACAATATGATGTGATTGATACTAGGGATCAGTCTTTCAGGCCTAATCAGATACTTCTTGTATCATTAGATTTTCCTATGATCAACAGAAGACTACAGAAAAATATTGTAGATACTGTAGAAGAAAAGCTTGTAACAGCATTTGGACTGAAAACATTGTCATCAGATGACCCTAGATATATGGGTAGCTACATTGGTGAGTACAACAAAGACCTTGCCTATCATAATGGCACAATTTGGCCGTGGCTCCTAGGGCAATTCATAAAAGCATTTATCAAAACAAAGGACGGCAGAGGAGAATGGCGTGAATATGCATACAACACCTTTTTAAAACCAATGCTCACCATGTTCGGTGAAAACTGGGATGGATCCATACCGGAAATATATGATGGAGACCCCCCTCATACACCACGTGGATGTATAACACAAGCTTGGAGTGTAGCAGAGATTTTCCGCGCATGGGTTGAGGACATAGAGGGTATCACACCAAAGTATGAAAAGAAATATTTTCTATATGCTCATAGGAAATAGGCGTTTACCACATATTGTTGTACCATTCTATTTGTGTTGAAGAATGAGGCATTGATTGCAATGCAGCTTCTCATTGTTCTAATCCAGTTGTCCCTATCCTTATAAAACTTTGGTATTATCCAGCTTTCAAGCTTGTTGTACAAATCATTTCTATCAACTTCATCATCAGACTCTGCATCTTCAGTCTTCTCCGGTCCGATAGCCCATCCAGTTATGTTTTCTATACATCCCTCAAGCCACCATCCATCCAATGTACTAAACTGTGGCACACCATTATGTGCAGCCTTCATACCAGATGTTCCAGATGCCTCCCGTGGTCTTCTAGGTGTGTTAAGCCATAGATCAACACCTGCAGTAACCATTTTTCCAATCGTCATATCGTAGTTCTGTATATAAGTCATCTTGACACGTCCACCTATTGTCTTCATCACCTCAAAAATCTTTTTTATAGCATTCTTGCCCGACTCATCATTTGGATGTGCCTTACCAGCATATATGATCTGAATAGGACCTGTTTTCTCAGCAATCTGCATAAGCCTATCTGGATCAGATATCAAAAGATCAGGTCTCTTATAGGCCGTCTGCCTCCGAGCAAAACCTATTGTGAAATGATCATATTTCATACCAGCATTGTATCTACTGTTTACAAAATCAATTAGTCTCCTCTTCGCCTCCATATGAGCATCCCATATCTCATTCTTCGGAATACTGAAGGCAGATCTAAGAATATAAGGATCAGAACGCCATCCAGGCATATGCTTATCAAACAATCTTTTAAACGGATCAGAAACCCATGTCAGAGAATGAACACCATTAGTAATAGAGTCTATAGAATACCCTGGAAACATCAACCGCGATATCTCCCTATGTTTTTTTGCAACGCCGTTTACATAATGACTAAAAAAAAGTGCAAGCTTGGTCATATTCAACTTATTTTCAAATATAACCTCATCAAGGATCATACTCGGAAGCATATCGCCTAGCATAGGCTTAGCATAGGACAGTTCAAACTGATCATGACCTGATGCAACAGGTGTATGGGTAGTAAAAACGCATTTTTCCCGCACCTTTTCAACATCTCTTAATTGATTATACAACTCCAAAGTCAGAAAAGCAGAATGTCCTTCATTCATATGATACTTGTCAATCGTTTTGTATCCAAGTGCCTCCAACATACGAACACCACCGATCCCCAGTATAATCTCCTGAGCGAGACGATATCTTTTGTCACCCCCATAGAGATGCTTAGTAAGAGTTCTATCCCATTCACTGTTTTCATTAAGATTCGAATCCAGAAAAAAAACAGGAACTATATACCCATTTATGCCCTTAACTGGATAATACCAGACACGGATTTTTACCTCCCTATCCTCAATCATAACACTAGTTTTTGTCGGAAGCAACTTAAGAAAATCAGAAACACAAAAATCTATAGGAAGTTCAATCTGATTACCCTCCTCATCAATCTTCTGATAAAAATATCCATTTTCAGACAAAAGAGTGACCCCTACAACAGGAATATTCAGATCAGCACACGACTTTATTGTGTCACCAGCAAGAACACCCAGTCCACCACTATATGTAGGAACATGCTCATCTATTCCAATCTCCATCGAAAAATATGCAACCTTAGGTTTCCCATTAAACTCAGCTTCTATCTTTCCCTCGTTCCTCCCAGTCTCCTCTATGCTACTCTCCTCCATTATCCCATTCCACCATCAAAAGGATGTAACACGGCACGTCCTTTTAAATATAACCCCCTGGTTATCCTACTCCTCTCACCTTACGATTTCATGTAAAAAATCAAAAATTGGAGAAAATAGTGATCAACCTGCATCTGCACCGTTTCAAATCATCTAAATTTTTATACCATTGTTTTTCTTTTTTGTAAATTAAAAAATTATGGATGATTTTTTGTTATATGTGACATTCATACGCCCGTCGACCTTTTTTATCATTCCTAAAAAGCTTTTTCACATCTTCATGCATCTCATGGGGGTATCCATTTGGAAAATCGATACATCCACGGCATATGTCAAACCCTATAGCTTTTTTAAGCCCCTCCATACTTATATATGCAAGAGAGTCTGCATTGATCTCTCTTGCAATTCTGTCCCATGTTTTGATCCCACCATTCTGATCCCTTGCAATAAACTCTTTTCTGCTACGCATATCTATCCCAAGATAACATGGTGCTATCAGAGGGGGACATCCAATTCTAACATGTACCTCTCTAGCACCTGCCTTCTTCATCCCATCTACTATCCTCCTGATATTTGTGCCACGCACTATCGAATCATCCACTAATACCACTCTTTTATCTTTGAGTACGGAACGGATAAAAGACAATCCTTCTTCAACAATCCGGTCTCTCCTCTCCTGGGTCTGCTGGATAAAGGAGCGTTCATACTTATCCTTCATTATGCCCTCATCCAATGGTATACCTGATTCCCGAGAGAAACCTGTTGCATATCTCCTACCTGACTCAGGAACAGGAACAACTATATCCGCATCAACGGGATGCTCTCTGGCGAGTAAACGCCCTATCTCAACACGGACGTTATGAACAGATCTGCCATTTATACGCGAGTCAGGTTTAGCAAAATAAACAAATTCAAACATACAAGGTTTTTCAGTCTTTTTTACAATCTGCTCCTCATACACGTTACCCTTGGTATCAATAACAACCACGGATCCACCAGGGATATCCTTTACATACTCAAAATTAATCTTCTTAAAAACACGTGTCTCCGATGTAAAACAATACATACCATCTGATTCCCCTAATACCAGGGGTCTGATCTTGTATGGATCAGTCATAGCAAAAAGAAGAGGGTTTTCTCCTGAATCAGTTAGAAACAATGCAGAATAACTACCCCTTACCTGCATCATCACTTTTTCACAGGCGTCAAAAACTATGTCAACATCTACCTCTTTCTTATATAGATTGTCTGCCATAGGCAGCAAAAGCCATTGGATATCACATTCTGTTCTAGGTCGTCTCCTGGTCTTTTTCGCCATCTCAGAACCATTGTATATGTTACCATTATGGACAGCTGCTAGAAAAGGATTTACAAGATACTCAGGCTGCGCATTTAGTTTTAAAGACTCAATGTCATCTAAACCTGCTGTGGAATATCTAGTATGACCTATTCCCACATTTCCAGGCGTATCAATCTTTTTTTCTTCATTGAAAACATCTCTCACTAAACCTGCATCCTTTGTAACATGAATATTACCATCATAGGTGAGTTTTCCTGCAGATGATTGTCCTCTATGCTGGACGGCAAACAGGCTATGATAAATCAATCGAGAGACAGGTTTATCTCCTATAATACCAACAATACCACACATATTTACAAAAAAGGATATGAAAGGAGCATATTTTAAGCTTTTCAGAACCAAATATTTGCAGTGAGTTAAACAAAAAAGTTTTCCAAAAAATTGGAGAAAAAAATAATAGAAAGATTTAACTAAATGTGTAATAGATGGATTTATCTTCTATTTTTCTTTTAGGAAGGATATCCACCTATTCTTAGACTTGGATCGCCAAATGGTTGATATATGGTTATGCAGTGGTACATAGTTGCAGTTAGTGAGGCATGCTCATCTATATATTTTTGTAT
>QMSS01000002.1 GCA_003649715.1 Thermoplasmata archaeon | reverse complement strand
AGCTTTCTTCGATAATCAGTGATTGTCACATAATGGATGTTCTCATGAGATGTTTTTAAAATATCCCATGGCTTGTTATGGAGATATTCTGGACAGTTTTCATAGAAAAAGGGAGAATCATGATTCCAGCTTACAAGCGGTGTTTCATTGTCATCAGCAAATCTATGTAGAGCATATGTCAATGGTAGATTGTAGTGAAGAGTAAGCACATTATGGGCGATGATAACATCAACATCTTTTGATATAGTTTTTAGATAATTGTATATCTTTTTCGACAGCTTATGTAGATTATCTATGTCGTTTTTTTCTATGATATCACGATGAGCATGCAAAACATATTTGTTGCGTGAGCCTAGGAGTGGGTTTATTTCTACTAAAAAATCTGGTGAAAACTGTTTCCCTGCGCCAGCAAAAACCTTGACGTTATGAAAATGACGATGAAGAACAGCCGCCTGCTGACGGAGTACTTCTTCCACACCTCCTACAACAGGTGGGCATGAATAATGAAGCAGAGCGATATTATATGTACTCATTTTGTTTTTTTCACCCGGTGTTCATCAAGTTTTTTTAGCAAATATTTTAGAGAATGCTCTAATACTTCGTAGGAAAAATAACGGTGTGCGAGTTGATAGTTTTTCTCCACCATTCTTCTTCTCCGTTCCTCATTATATAGAACTTCTTTGATCCGTTGTATGGTCTCCGGTGTGACAAAACCATCTATGGTTATTAGATCAAAACCCTTCGGCTCTATGTCTGTTATATAGATTGAATACCTGTTGACCACAATGGGTTTTCTATAGTAAACAGCTTCAAGAAATGCATTTCCAAATCCCTCATAGCTTGATGGATAAGTCACCAGATCAGCGCATTGATATACATCCCCAATTGTGTAGATTTTTTTTCCATCATATGTTGTTGTTCTCTGAGTGCCAATATGATCGTTGATAAATACGAGTCTTACATTTAGTTTTTCAGCATAACGTTTTAGTTGATCATAGTAGTAGTCTCTGCTGTCGTCAACTGCATGAGAGATGCATAGTACTGGGTTTTTTAGATTTAAATCATGTACGATTTCAATAGATCTCTCTATACATTTCCGTGGGATGATACGTGTTGGTTGTAATATAAATGGGTCCTCCTGATTTAATCCGATGAGTTGTCTGAGTTCATCACAGCAGCTTTCCTCCATAGGTGGATGTGAGAAATCATATACATTAGGTATGATAATATTTGAGATACCTTTTCGATGACATAGCTCTCGGCTTGCTAGTGAGTTGATAACTACATGTTGGATTGAGGGGAGATCTGGTGGAAAAGCAGCTTCAAGGTAATCGTTTACAGCATTGACAAGAAATTCATCTCGCTCCCATGAAAAATCATGATGATGAGCAATTGTCGGCATTCCTGTTTCTGATATAACTTCTGTTATTGCGATTCCTAATGGTATGTTTAGTGGTATAGAAAGAACATTTTCTGGTATAAGCACCTCGATGTTAAATTGTTCTATGAATTCATATAATCTTTCTTTGAAGAAATCCCTAAGATTGTTTATTTTTAGACTTATATCTGGGTTTCTTGTGTATGTTCCAAAGCATTTGTTAGTGATTTCTCGTATTTCGGGATGCTCAAAATGTGCCTTGTTTATCAAAAAGCTTTTTTCTGAGGATCTATCCAGAAGACCAGCGAAGTAGTAACAGGTATGTCCATTTCTTTCAAGAACATCAGCCCATTTTCTAATTTCTAGCGATACCCCATCTGTTCCTGCAATCCTTGTAGACACAAAACCTATGTTTTTTGATTTATTCATGGTTTTTTTCTCCTTCATCTCCCCATGGTTTTTTTTCAGAATATAAATATCATATATAATAAATTGGGTATACAGATGAACAAATATTATGGGCTATGAGATGAATGTCCTTTATTGATTGTATAAAAATGTGAAGGTGTATAAAAATTTCTTTTACTGATTCCCCCACTAAATAATGGAACTATTCCTCTTGTTTACCGTATCCTAAGCATCTGCTCCCCCCATCTTTTTTGTTTAACATTTTGTAAGTGAGAAATCCCCAGACTTTGTTATGGGGATGAATTGCGTATACCTTTTCTTAGAATAAACGTTTTTCACTTCTGGCTAGGCGCATCCGCCTATTGGCGGATGCCTTTGAAGATCTGTTCAGGAGCGTGAAAATTTTTTTTTGAGTTTAGTTAGTGGTAGTTGTAGTGTTGGTCAGAATTTGTGCTATCTTGAGTGGTGTCCCAAGTATGGGTACAACAATTGTTTAGACGAGAGGGAAATAAAAAACTTTTGCGAAGAAATGTTATATGAGGTTGCAAAACGATATAAGATAAAGATAACTGAAATATGTGTGATGGCTGATTATGTTCACACCGTCGTTGAAATTTCATCAACGATGGGCATTTCTAGAGCCTCTTCAACTGCTGAAAGGCATCTCATCTAGATAACTGTTTTAGAAGAAAGCCGCATTTCAGATGTCTGTATCCCCGGGGGGTTATTTCTGGAGTCTTGGGAAATTCTACAGGGGGTATTGGTGATGTTGATGCAGAGGTCGTATTAGCGTGTGTTCGTAATCAGTGAGTTCAGCAAACCAAAGTTAGATTTTTTTTCTAATGACAGCAAACTTGTGCTAAATAGGAAGCTCTGGCATTTATGTCGGAAAGGACATCATTATCTTTCGATCAAAACTCCACAAAACAAAGGTATACCAGAGAATCCTATTGCTGATCGAAATTTATCTGAAATAGTTTCTAAAAGCAATAAACAGAAGAATTGAGACAATACTCATACCTGCTCCGTAGATAAATGTTGCACTGGGGTTAATCTGCCACAAAAAACCTGCTATCACACCTGATGGCAATGCCATCAAACCTATCACCGTATGAAATGTTCCTAAAACTGTGGCTCTTAACTCCTCTGAAGATAGATCTGAAACAAAAGCCCTTTGATTCCCATCAACTATGGCATAGACAACACCATAAAGAGCAAATAAAACTAAAAAAGCTGTTAATGAGCTAAAAAAGGCGAATCCAAGGCAAATCAGAGCAAACAGAAAATAACCAAAAATCAACACCTTTTTTCTACCTATCCGATCTGAGAGAACGCCAAACGGAACAGCGAATATGGCATAAAAAACATTAAAAAGTATGTACAGAAGAATTGGAATCCCAATGGATAATCTTTCTGTAAAACCTTCCTGTGCCCTGAGGATAAAGAACATGTAACTAAAATTTGCCAATGTAAACATGCCTGATATCATAATAAAAAGTTTTAGAGAGACAGGCAGGTTTTTTAAACCTAGTCTAAGATCTATTCTCCTACGATCTCTTTTTTTCTCCTTTACAAAAAATAGTGGAATCAGAGAGACAAATGAGATAACCGCGGCAATGAGTATAATCACTCTAAAATCAAATCTCCAAAACCAGAACAAAAGGAAAACAGTAGTGGAACCTAAAATAGCGCCAGAAGTATCTAATGCTCTGTGAACACCAAATCCTTTGCCTCTCTCTTCTGGCATAGAATCAGCAATAATAGCATCCCTTGAGGCTGTCCGCAGACCTTTTCCTACTCTCTCCAGACTAACAAAAACTAAAACATGCTGCCACATCCTAGAAAGAGCCAAAAATAGTTTAAATACTGATGAGGTAAGGTAACCAGAAAAGACAAATATCTTTCTTCTGCCTGTTCTATCAGACCAGTAACCACAAAAAACCTTTAAAATACTAGATATACTGTCTCTTAACCCGCCTATCAATCCAACTATTATACCCATGCCGCCCAGCGTTGTGATAAACATAGGTAAGATCGGCATTATCATCTCGCTGCTTAGATCATTCAAAAAACTGACTACACCTAACATAAGTATGTTTGTACTAATCTGTTTTGTCCATCTGCCAATCATAAAAAATTATGCTCCCTGATTTTTTCAGAATATTGCCAGAATAAATCGAGTCTATAAAAACTTTTTATAGAAAAATTCAACTAAACATTGAATGTGAAGGCTCATAGAAAACAAAAAATCTGTTTTTTTTACTCCATCAAATTAGAATAATGGAGAGGCTAAGTTAGATCTATTTCCATCTACAACCACCTAGTAGATATCTCTCTAATTTGATGATTATTTTTTTAAAACCGATTTACCCACTTTTGTTGTACCATTTCATTATTGCATCCACTGTTGCATTTATAACAGGATATGCTATAGGAGATGAGGTTAACAATGGATGAGTACCTATCTGAAGTGTATCGATTTCCATGGCCGTCATTTTGTTTTGCACCATAACTGTAAGCATATTTATCCATTCACCAACGGAATCTCCACCTTTCAGCTGAGCACCAAGAAGCACATGGGAGTATCGTGCATATATGAGTTTGATGTAGATTTTGCTCGCCCCCGGTAGCTTTCCAGGATGTCTGTCCAGTACTTCGGTTACACCTGTCAAATAGTCTATTCCCATCGATTTTGCTTGTGTTTCTGTTAAGCCTGTGGCGCCAAATGCTGTGTCCCCTATTTTTGTAGAAAATGTTCCAATGGTCCCTATAAACTCTTTTATTACTTTCAAGTCGAAGAGATTTGAGCCCACTAATCTTCCCTGAGCTGTAGCAGTTGAGGCAAGCATCAGTTTTGAAAACTCACCTGTTAGAAAATTTCTTTTAGCTACACAGTCACCAACTGCAAAAACATCTTTCATAGAAGTCCGCATGTACTCATCAACAATTATCCCATATCTTGGATCAACCTCAAGACCCATCTGTTGAGCTAACTCTATATTAGGTCTGTAACCTGCTGCGATAATAACTACATCTGCAGGATATTGTTTTCCATTTTCCAGTTTCACTCCACATACGTTTTCCTCACCTATGATCTCCTTTACAGATGTTCCTACAACTACTTCAGCTCCTCGTTCTTTTAATATCTCAGCAACTATGATGCCGAATTCTGCATCCATGGAAAGCGGCAGGAGAGAACTCAGTTTTTCGATCAACACTACTGTTTTACCTTTTTTAAGTAGTTCATCAGCAACCTCTACTCCAATAAAACCACCGCCAAGTATCACAATATTTCTCGCTGCTTCTACTTCCTCCCGCAATTCTTTTAGGTAGTCTATCTCCTTTTTGACAAAGTATACTCCCTTCTTGTCTATTCCAGGGAGAGGAGGCACAAACGGTTTTGAACCTAATGCAAGAACAAGTTTATCCCATTTTATTCGCTCTCCGCTTCTTAGAATCAGCTCCTTATTATCCTGAACTTTAGCTACTTCATCTACAAGCAGTTCAACACCATTTTTCTCCAAAGGTTTGTCTGGTAAAATATCATCTTCTACCACGTCGAGGGTATGAAATACGTAGGGTACCCCACATGGAATAAGAGGAGTTTTTTCTCTCCTTATTAGAAGAATACTTTTTTCAGGATAAGTATTTCTCGCTGAAAGTGCTGTAGTTACCCCACCAGGGCCTCCACCGATAATAACAACATCATATTTTCTCACTTTTCTTTCCTCCATTCTCTTCTAAAAATTTTTTTAAATCATCATTCCTTTCTACGTTATTCTGTTTCTTCTCTTAAACGTTTTGAAAAACATTATAATAGGCACTCCACAAAATATTTTAATAAAAAAATTGAAAACATTTTGGTTTTGAAAAAGAAAAAAATAGATACTTTATAAATCAGATAGATTTATTGGTATATCTGTTATAAAAAACAGTCCAACTCTGTCAATACTCTCTGGCTGAGGAGTTATGGAAATTGGTAGTAATTCATCATATGTCTCTCTTGGAATAGTATACAAAATTTGTGCGTAGGTCTCCTTGTTTGTTGGATAAAACCATATTTGCTTCCAATATTCTATAAGATCTTCTGCCTCCTTATTTGTTAACCCATTTTCTATAAGAGAATCTGTTATCCTACTGATTTCATAGGAAACTTTATCGTTTAATGGAACTGTAATACTTGCTTCTTCGCCGCTATCCAAAGCATCGATGTATACATAGGTTAGTCCACGCTGCCACCACATAGATTTGTTGGTCGGATAACCATAGATAAAGAATATATTAGAGATTTGATAACCGGCAACATTCTGTAGATAGAAGGTAACATTGATACCATCATCAACAATATTTGCAACGATTCCCTGTGAAACATTGATTTGACACTCATAAAACAGATAGTCATATGTGGTTCCATTTGGAGCTACAACTGAATTGTTCACAATGTCGACAGTCCAACCGATACCATCTTCAGTGAGAGATGCAGATGGTATAGTAACAAGAGGGTCTCCATCGAAATCTACTTCAACAGCAATATCTGAAATATTTTTGTCATAGTGGAAATAAATAACTGGTTTTTTTACAAATACTGGTTCCTCAACTGGATTAGTAACTACGTTGACAATATTGGAATTATATCTCTGACAGAGTACACCCCATTCGTGAACCTCGAATCCATGTAATACTATTTTCTGGGATAAAGAAGAGGATATGATACCTCCGGTTATTATCGCACTCACTACATATGTGGCGATTGTTACTGACATCATTAATGTTGTTATCATCAATTTTTTGTTTACCTTCATATTTTATCACAAAACAATGTTTTATACTAGAAGGTATATAAAAGATTGGAAAATGTATGGAATTTTCCTTACAAAAAATAGATAAAAATTTTTTTGAAGATGAGATGATAATAGTTATATTAATTCTACCCCTCTACCTAAAGAAATAATAATCCGATATTTACAAAAACAACTAAAAAACAACTTAATTTACTGCTGGAATGCTGTCTTTATAGCAGTTATGGTGGTGGATGGTTTCTGTAGAACCAGTCTTTCCTGACATTTCAATAGAAAAGACTGATGTTTAATTTTGGGTTTACAAAAATCAAATTTCATTGCCTCTTCTAATTGGTCCAAGATGTTGTATAACGACGGGTGTGTCAAGAGTCTTCATCGACCAAATATCATAGTTATACATTTAGCTTATAAAAATATGTTTCAAAAATGGCACCTCAAAATTTAGGGAGCATCCCACTAGAATAAAATAGAAAAATACTATAACTACTTAACCTGATTTTCTGGATTTGGTGAGGAAAATTAAATGAGGGATAAGAGAATTGGTAAATTTTTGATAATCGTAGGGATAATTGTCGCTGTTGTTCCTTTGATAATAATCAGTAGTTTAGCCTATTTTATGAATCTATATGCGTTAGGTTTTCTTGGAAATATCGGATCTTATATGTTTTTGGTAGCTGGAATAATTATCGCTGTTGTTGGAGAATATTTACGTAGATAAATAAATAGTTAATGTTTCTCAGGTTTTTTTCTTAAAAAAATTCCTAGTATTAGCATAACCATTCCGATAACTAGGAACAATAATTTGCATTATGTCTAGACCACCTGCTCCTCTTCCACTAGATGCACCGGGTAGAGTAATCAACATTATCATAAAGATTCCTAAAATCAGAAACCCAATTCCTCCACCTATAAGTGACTTCCATTCTTTCCAGTACACCATTTACATTATACCTCTCTAACATTATGAATGGACATTATAATATTTTCATTTAAATTCCTTTTTTTATTCAGCTGGGATTATCTGTAATGAGATGTCAACTGAAAAAAACATTAGGAAAAAAGAGTATGCTCCCGTCGGGATTTGAACCCGAGTCTTCGGCTCGAAAGGCCGGAATGATTGGCCGGACTACACCACGGGAGCACAAAAACCACCCATTTTTTTTTAGTAGCCCCGAGCGGATTCGAACCGCTGTCGCTGGCTCCAAAGGCCAACATGATTGACCACTACACCACGGGGCTACAAACAATTTTTAGATCAGATAGAGCGTAAACACAATGGTGTAAATCCTAGCCCTGGATAAAACAACTTCCAATATATAACTTTTGACCATACAAAAAAAGATGTGCCCAAATTTTTTTTGAGGGATGCAGAAACACAATTCCCTGGAAATAAAAAAACGTTTTCCATCTACAAATCCAAAATAAAAACAAGGAAAAACAAAAAAATAAGAAGGGAAAAAATATTTAGAAACAAAAGAACTTGTCGTATACATAATACATAAAAAAAATAAACACGAGTTCAATTGGTCTGAGGAGGATTTCTCACCCCTATGATAGATGAAAAAATACTCAACAAAGTGTCTCAACTATTAAAAAACAAAGGTCTTACTATTGCAACCGCGGAATCCTGCACAGGAGGCCTGATAGCACATACACTCACAAACATACCAGGTAGCTCAGAATATTTTGAAAGAGGAGTAGTATCATACAGCAACAAATCCAAAATAGAACTACTAAACGTCCCAGAGGACACAATAGAGAAATATGGGGCTGTTAGTAGACAAACAGCAAAGGCAATGGCTCTGGGAATAAAAAATATAGCCAATACAGATATAGGGCTGGCAACAACAGGAGTAGCAGGACCAACAGGTGGAACACCTGAAAAACCAGTTGGACTAGTCTACATAGCAATCGCCACAGCAGAGGATGTGGATGTAAAAAAATTTGTTTTCAAAAAGGATAGACTGGGAAACAAAGAAAGCACGTGCAACGCTGCTCTTAGACTTCTCCTGCAACATATATCAACTCAGTAAAAAAAGATATAGATGATGGAGGTGACAGAATATCCCTTTTGCTCAGTATAGATGGATCATATGGCGAGGGTGGAGGTCAGATATTACGCACAGCCATCGCCCTATCAGTTCTAACAAAAAAACCTGTTGAGATAACAAATATCCGTGCTAGACGCCCCAATCCAGGAATAAAACCACAGCATCATGCTGCTGTAACAATCATCAAAAACCTATGCTCCGGGAAAACAGAGGGACTAGACCTTGGATCATCCCACATCAGATTCTACCCAAAAGACATAAAAGGTGGAGAGCACAGATTTGATATTGGAACAGCCGGTAGCATCACACTCGTCTTACAGGCATGCATACTCGCATCATTAAAAACCACAAAACCCGTGACAATAAAGATAATAGGTGGAACAGATGTAAAATGGGCCCCATCCTGGGATTATTTCACAAACATATTCCTACCTCTAATCAAAAAAATGGGTGTAAAAACTGATACACAACTTATCAGAAGAGGATACTACCCACAGGGTGGTGGAGAGGCGATACTAAAAATATATCCCACTAAAGAGATTTTTCCACTACATCTAAAAGAAAAACAAATATTCAAACAGGTAAACGGAATCATACATCTATCCAAACTACCAGATCATATCGGAAAAAGAATGAAACACGCAGCGATAAAAACACTATTGAAAAAAAACATAGAAACACACATACATGTCGAAAAAACAACAGATGCCTTTTCAGAAGGAACAGGAATAACACTATGGAGTCAGTCATCACAGACAACAATAGGATCCACTATGCTAGGAGAAAAAGGTGTACCTGCAGAGAAAATAGGAGAAGAAGCAGCTACACAGCTAATAAAAGAAATTGAATCAGGAGCAACAATAGACATATACGCAGCAGATCAGATAATACCCTACATGGTGCTTGCAAGAGAAAAAGGAGAATCATCCTGCATAGTAAGAAAACTAACTGATCATACAAAGACCAACATATGGCTGTTACAACAATTCTTCGACACAAAAATCAAAACCATCAAACAAAAAAACAATACAACACAACTCATAATAAAATAAAAAAACTATTATTTTTCCACTTTTTCCCCCATCTGTTTTCATACAAAGAAAAAAAACACAAAAATATTTAATAACAAATAAACACATTTCCCAACAAAAAATGTGGAATGGGATGCCATAAAAAAAGAATAAAATTGTTTTGACCAAAAAAAGAGAGTTTGGTGAAATTTTAAAATGATACAAAACTACCAGGAACAAACAATGCCTGGAAATAAGAAACAAAACAACAGCAGCAGCTACATTGACCATGATGGAGATGAAAGATACAAAACACTCTTTGAACAAGTAAACGCAGCAGCATTCCTAACCACATTCGAAGGACAAATACTAGAGGCAAACCACAAATCATGCGAACTACTAAGATACAGATGGGAGGAACTACTAAGACTATCACTCAAAGATATACTACCCACAGAGACAAACTGGCAGCAGTTCATGGAAGAAATAGCAGCCAAAGGTGGACTACACAAAGAAACAGAAACCCTGCGGAAAGATGGAGAATACCTACCCGTAGAAATCAGCATATCATTATTCAGAATGCAAGGAAAACCAGTAATGTTCGTACTAATATGGGACATAACAGAAAGAAAAAACGCAGAAAAAAAACTAAGAGAAAGCGAAAAAAAATACCGAGGACTCTTTGAATACACCACCGACGGAATCATAGTACTAGACGCAAGAGGAGATATACTAGACATAAACACCAGACTATGCGAAATGCTAGACTACAAAAAAGAAGAACTCATAGGAAAAAACCTCCTCAACCTAGACCTACTAACAGCAAACTCACTTCCCATAGTTGTCAGTCAATTCGAAGAACTACTATCAGAAAAAACCGCAAAAAACTACACCACCAAAATAAAAGACAAAAAAGGAAACATACTAGACATAGAAATAAGCTCCTTCTTCCTCATCAAAAAAAACAATGAAGTCGACAACTTCGTTCTAATAATAAGAGACATAACAGAACGAACAAAAGCAGAAAAAAAACTGACAATAGAACACGAGCTACTAAACACACTAATCAACAACATACCAGACTCCGTCTACTTCAAAGACGAACAAAACAGGTTCATACTAGTAAACAAAGCCAAAGCTGAACATTGGAACACCAAACCAGAAGACATGATAGGAAAAACAGACTACGACTTCCTACCACCAGAAGAAGCAAAAAAAACCTTCGAAGACGACAACCAAATAATACAAACAGGACAACCCATCATAAACAAAATAGAAAAAATAACATATAAAGATGGAACAAAAAAATGGGTATCAGTCACAAAAATACCCAGATACAACCCCGATGGAGACATAATAGGCACAATGGGCATATCCCGAGACATAACAGAATGGAAACTAACAGAAGAAAAACTACAAGAAGAACACAACCTACTACAAACACTCATGGACAACATACCAGACCCCATCTACTTCAAAAACAAAAACAACAAATTCATAATGATAAACAAAGCACAAGCAGCACAATGGAACATCAACCCCATAGAAGCCATTGGAAAAACAGAATACGACATACTACCACAAGAAAAAGCACAAAAAATACACGAGGAAGACAAAAAAATATTAGAAAGAAACCAAACAATAATCGAAAAAACCGAAAAAATCATACAGCCAGATGGACAAGAACAGTGGTACCACACAATCAAACTACCACGATACGACCAACAGGGAAACATCATAGGAACCATAAGCATATCACGAAAAATAGCACAACCAACACAAAACATATGAAAAAAAATTACAAGAAACCAAAAATAAAACAATCCCTAACTCAATTCCTACATCACCTTTTCCCCTTCACATAACTCCTCACAAATTTCTACTAAAAAAATATAGGGATCTAGACATAATAAAACATCATCATCACATTTATTCTGATATTTTTCCATCTTGACATTCCGACACACCATATTTAAATACTCTCAACAACAAAAAATATGCATTGATATGAAAACAGTGGCAATTACCAGACCACTAGATATAGAAACGAAGACATGCAAAACAAATAAAAAAATTGTAACAAGCAGAAAAACAATAAAGAAAAACAGAAAAAACATATCCTCAAAACAAAAAAACCTATATGAAATATGTATCAAAAAAGGATTGATTGAAAAAACACCATATGGATACATATTCAAACCTGAATTCTTCGAAACATTAAAAATATACGAAGACTAAAAAAGAAAACACTCCTAGTAAAAGATTTAAAATAGAAAACCACTCTTTTATGTTCCAAAGAGATTAACTGATTTTTCTAGACAAAAAAACCTTCATTCATCTCAATAAATAAAATGGTATGGCGGTATGCAGGAGTTGGAGATAAGACCTATAAAAAACAAAGAAGAACTTTTACACATTATAAATATACGAAAGCAGGTTTTTGTAAAAGAACAACAAGTTCCTCTGCATCTAGAAATAGATGGTCTAGACACAAAAGCTAGACATATCATAGTATATCTCCATGGGAAGCCTATCGGATGCGCTAGGATAAGAACAGAAAAAGAATATGTTAGACTTGAACGAATCGCTATCATAAAAAAATATAGGGAAAAAGGATATGGGAAACAATTGATAAACTATCTAATCAACTACTGTAAACATAATATGGGAGCTAAAAATATACGTATACACTCGCAGATACATGCAGCTGATTTTTACAAGAAACAGGGCTTTAGGATAATAGGAAAACCGTTTTATGAGGCAGGTATAAAACATATAGAAATGGCATATGAAGATCCCGATGAAAAAATAAAAAAATTAGAAAAATAGAACTATATATTCTTTTTACTCTTTAAACTCCCTATCCTTTTTATCTTTTGGGCTATTCCATGCTGCTTAACTTCTTTTCATACTCATTTTTTTCTAAGTTTTAATTTGGTATATGATAAAAGTCCACCGGCATCACGTATTGCCAATATCTCCGGTGGAAGACTGGGAAACGAAAAACGTTTATCTCCAATTTTTATAATGCCTTTCTCTGCATTGATCTCTATTTTATCTCCTTCTGAGTATGCATCCACTGCCTCAGGGCATTCTATGAGCAGCAGACCCTGGTTGATAGCCGCCCGGTAGAATATACGTGCAAAGCTCTTAGCGATTACGGCCTTTATACCCACTGCTTTTAGGCCAACTACTGGTTGCTCTCTGGAGCTTCCGCATCCAAAGTTTCTGCCAGCAAGTATAATGTCTCCTTCTTTCACGTTTTTAGCAAACAAAGGATCAAGATCCTCGAGTAGATGTGGCTTGATTTCCTCAGGAGTGCTACATGTGTATGTGTATTTCCCTGGAAACAGCATGTCAGTGTTTATATTGTCTCCATACTTCCATATTCTCATGTTTTTATCACCTCACGTGGATCAGTTATAACTCCATATATAGCTGATACGGCTGCAGTAGCAGGGCTGCTCAGGTAGATTTCTGCTTCTTTGCATCCCATGCGTCCTTTGAAGTTTCGGTTAGCTGTGCTGAGGCAGCGTTCACCAGGTGCAAGTACACCTTGATGTGCTCCCAGACATGGTCCACATCCAGGTGGTAGTATCACAGCTCCTGCTTTTACTAATATCTCAATTATTCCGTTTCTTAATGCCTCTTCATATACTTTTTTAGATGCTGGTAGTATGAGTAATCTAACATCTGGATGTACTTTTTTTCCCTTTAGTATACGTGCAGTGATTTGCAGGTCAGAGACTCTACCATTGGTACAGGTTCCTATCAGACATTGATTGATCTCTATGCCAGCTACCTCGTCTACCTTTCTTACATTGTCTACACTATGTGGGCATGCAATCATTGGCACCATGTTGGATAGATCATATTCCAGTTCCATATCATAGGATGCATCCCTGTCTGGGAAGACAGGGGTGTAGGATGATCTAGCTATTCCTATCTGATCTAGGTAGCTTGTGGTTATCTCATCTGGTGGGAAATATGCATTTTTAGCACCCATTTCTACGCCCATGTTTGCTATTGTGAATCTATCATCTACAGAAAACTGTTTGATATTGCCAGTGAATTCAACAGAGCAGTATGTAGCTCCAGATGCAGAGATATCTCCTATGATATGAAGGATTACATCCTTTGCCATAACACCTGATTTGAGTTTTCCCTTTAGTGTTATTTTGATGCTACTGGGGACCTTCAGCCAGGTTTCACCTGTTAACATCAATGCTGCTGCCTCTGTACGATCTATGCCAGATGAAAACGCACCTACTGCTCCATAGGAGCAGGTATGAGAGTCACTTCCCAGCAGCAGTTTTCCTGGTAATGCCAGTCCTTTTTCAATCATTACTTGATGACATATACCTATGCCTATATCAAAAAAGTTTTTGATACCATGTTTTTTTACAAAATCCCGTATAATTTTATGGTTTCTAGCGGTCTTCTCAGATGCTGCTGGTATTACATGGTCAAGCACTACGACCGGAAAGGTCTTGTTGTATATTCCATACTTCTCTAACTCTTCTTGTATCTTTTGCACAATAGCAGCAGTGTTGTCATGTGTCAGTAGATGATCTGGGGAAACAGTTACTATCTGACCAGGAGTCACCTGTCTTTCTCCTCCATATTTGGCAAGTATTTTCTCAGCAAACGTCATACCCATATTCTCGAATCAACCCCCATCTTTTTAGCCTACTTTTTTATCTGGAAGATTTAGAAGACCACCTCTTCTGTATATCTCAAGTTGTACTTTGGAAAAAGGTTTAGCCCTATATGTTTTTCCCTGTGTTTTATCAATGATTTCGCCAGTTATAAAATCAACGATGAGTGTATCTCCATCGTTAATCTTGGTAGCTATTTTTTCTGCAACGAGGATAGGCAGCGCACTGTTTATCGCATTTCTCTCATATATCGCTCCAAATGACTCTGCGATTATAGCGCCTATGCCAAGAGCTTTAAAACAGTCTACAGCCTGTTGACGGGAGCTTCCACATCCAAAGTTTTTACCGACAACAACTATATCGCCCTGTCTCACTTTTTTAGCAAAATCTTCATAGCCCCTTAGATTATCAAATGTATACTGCCCCATCTCATTGACATCTGTGATTGATAGATATCGGTTGTGAAATATCATGTCTGTATCGATATTATCCCTGTTTATCACCCATGCTTTTCCCTTGGTCTTAAAAACTGGTGTAACTATTTTTATCTTCTTCCTCTTTTTAACAACTTTTTTCATGTCTTTGGGGAGAGAAAACCTTGTTTCCGGTTGAGAAGGTATGTTGTTTGCTGTTGTTATGTAACCGGCGACACATGATGCTGCTACGGTTGCAGGAGAGGCTAGGTAGATATCACCACGACCCTGTTTACCAGGGAAGTTTCTGTTACCTGTCGATATCTCCACCTCATATTCACCGGTCTGCCCGATCTGCCCAGCAGCGCATCCTGCGCATCCTGCTGATCCAACCAATGCATCAGCATTCTTAAAAACACTGATGATACCATTGTCTAAACAGCTCCTCCACACTCTATCTGTGGATGGAACAATCTTAAGAACTCGTCCAGGTGCAATTTTTCTACCATCTAAGACACTGGCAGCAGTCTTCATATCTTCTACACGTCCATTGGTACATGATCCTATAAAACCTGAGTCAATCTTTTCTCCTTCCACCTCCTCTACATCAACCACATTCTCTGGGCTTCCAGGCAATGCAATCTTTGGTTTAAGATCATTGATATCAATGGTTATAGTGTCATCATACTCCGCATCTATATCAGCGTACACTGGCTTTACATCTCTGCCAAAATATCTTTTGTAATACTCTATTACATCCTTGTTTGGTGGAAATAGGATAATTATGCCCCCCATCTCAGTTGCCATCGATGCAATCGTGACTCTACCATCGAGAGAAAGAGAGTCAACATATTTGCCATATATCTCAGCGGCATAGCCAAGTAGTCCATTAGATCCCAGCTCCTGCAGCATTTTAAGTACCACATCTTTAGGCGAGGCTGATCTAGATGGAACACCACTGAGAATGATCTTCAGTGTAGAGGGTACTCTAAACCAGATCTTTCCAAAAGAAAATGCATAAGCTATATCTTTATCGCCCATACCCTGCCCAAAAGCACCGATAGCACCTAATATGTTGGCATGTGAATCAGTCGAAATCATTGTCTGCCCCGGCTCAATCAATCCCTCTTCAAAAACAAGATGTGTTCCTATACCTCTGTTGATATCATAGACCTTGATATTATTTCTGCGTGCAAATAAGCGGCATACATGCTGATTGGCTGCATATTTCTGATCACATCCACCTGGATTACAATCGAATGTGAAAAAAGTCTTTTTCGGGTCATCTATAGACAAACCGTTTTCCTCAATATTCTTCACAACATTTGCTCCACCGAAATCTCTTGCCACACGCACATCAACATCTATGTCGATAACATCGCCCACATGTGCCCTGCCTTCAGAATGTTTCTCAAAAATTTTCTGAATCATGGTCTTACCCAACTTGGATCACCCCACAAAAAACCAAAACACCCCTTTGCTTCCCTGTATCCCAATTTCTTAATATAAAACTATTCCAATTCCCAAACAGCTTTCAAAAACTATAACTCTTAAACAACAAAAAATTGTTACCCCACAACCAATTTTATAGAAAAATTTATATATTGTACAGTTCTAATATAGATATGAAGGGGGGTTGATCTTTTTTGAACTACTATAAAGTATGTCCAAAATGTGGCCATCAAAGAATCTCCATACCAACAAAAAAAATAGACTCAATCATAGTCATAGAATACTACTGTAAACATTGTGACGAAAGCCAGACAAAATATGAGGACATCAACAAGCTACCATAAAAACCAAACCATAAGATATTATACAATATACAAAAATAACAATAGAATAGTATAGAAAAATCTATTTTTTTGTAGAAAAATTAAGCAGAAAAAACAAAAAATAATAACCAAAACACCTCTCTCCACATCAAAATGCGATTTATGTATGGATAGATTTTTTTATACAAAAACATTTAACCTAACTCAAAACAAGATAAAAATATTTAAAATACGCTTTTAGCCTGACAAAACCTGATAAACTTGATAAAAAAGAAAGAAATTCAAAACAATAAAATACAATAAAAGAAAAGAAGAGTAAGAGAGAGGATAAATGGAAGAAATCAAATATCTAGATCTAGAAAAAACGAAATCTAGAAAAGTAAAGACACATGAGGAGATAATGGAGCTCTTCAGAGAAATCGAGGAACTTGAAAAAAAATTTGGAGAGCTTAAAAAACCTGAGACAATAGAGAAACAACGAGAAATAGAAAAAACTACAGCAGAGGAAAACAAAACAATAGAACACCTGGAAAAACCAACATTAGAAACACAGGAAAAACAAGAGAAAAAGACAAGAAATCTTATCAAAAAATATGTTTCTTCATTAACCCTCAAAAGAAAAAAATCATGGAAAACTAAAACCAAAAAAACATTGTTCAAAAAACTAAAACCTGGAAAACATAAATCAGAGATAGAGACAACAGAGGAAACACTTGTAGGAGAAATCTCTAAAGAACCATCAGTAAATAGCAAAAAACTAGACAGCACATTCACATTAAGAATCACGGATGACGGAAAACTCGTAGGACTAGCCGTAGACAAACCTAAACCACATAAATCTCATAGAAATTTCTTCTCTATATCCATGTTTAAAAGAAAAAAGGAAGAAAAAGAAACAGAGGATGAAACAAAAAGATCAGAAAACGATGTTAAAACTCGGCTAAAAAGTATTTTTAAACATAAACGAGCTAAAGAAGGAAAAACAAAAAAAGAGGAAACAAAGTCAGAATAAAAATAAAAGAGCCATAGAAATATTGGCAACACAACAACATTTATATAGTGATATACACTATAAAATAGGATTGTTGGTGCTTAAAAAGAACTAGAATAAAACCTAGAAGGTCTAAGCATATGAGCAAAAAAACATCAACGATTTTGTTGGTATCAATTATTCTAACAGCCTCCCTACTATCTGCACCTGCAATGTGTACAAAAAGATGCTTTACAAATCAATGCAACTCAGAGTCATTATCATTAAATGCAATGTATGATAAAACAAAAGAATCTGAGATATCAGAGATTCTACATTCTACAACTCTCGGTGACTTCATAGATACACTAAGAGAATACATCAGACAGACATTTCCTCCTTCTCCATATAGAGAAAGGTTAATGAATATGGTGGAAAACGGTGTCAATGAGATGGAGAAAATAGGTCTAACTTACAACACATCTCTCTCAGATACAGGCAATATTCTGGAAAATGGAATATTCAACCGGAAACCAGTTCGATATCGGCCCTTCCTCATCAATGTCCTACCTAGTTTTGTTATGATATCTACAACCATCCCCCCATATGAATATAATATATCTAAAAATAACCAATCCAGCGAATACACATATAAAATAGAATTTTTTATAAAAATTATTCCATTTATTGATTTTGTTGTGACCGAACAATTTGGTATATTAAGAAAAAAACTAGTTCAGACATCAATATTATGGCCCTCCATAGGTGGACGTATCCTGTTAAAAGATTTCACATTGTTCATACTAGCCTTTGGTCCTAGAATACAATGGAAAAGGATATAGCCGTCAAATTAGCTAAATTTAACTACCTGAAAATTGGAGAGAGAATCATTAGTCCTATCTTGCTCCAAAAAAGATGGGGGGAGAGAAGAAATCAATTTGAGGAATAAATTTTTTATAAAAAACATGTTTTTTTGTAACAAAACAAAAAATGTATTTATGTTATCTGCTATCTTCTACCAAAACAACATATTGAGAAAAACACATCATAAGACTTTACCTGTAGTACTTACCATAGTAGTTATATCTTTGTTGTTGACATACCAACCTCAAGTGCAGCCATTTTTAGAAAGATCATCATTACATGGTGGAGTAAACCGTAACACTCCAGATGGACTCATATTTGGTAGAGGATGGCTGGAGGAAGATGGGGAGATACAGGTCATACATCTACAGGGTTCATACTATGAGATGGGATATCAGCATGGCAGTCTTCTGAAGCAGGAGGTGCAGGAAAATGTCCGTGCATACATCAGTTTTTCTGAAAAACATGGGACCTCATACGATGAACTTCTTAGTATATGGAACATAACAAAAGAGTACATTCCACATGAGATAATCGAGGAGATGCAAGGAATCGCTGATGGATCAGAACTTTCCTTTGAAATGATTGCTGCTGCAAATATTATTCCCATAAAATATCATTGTTGTGGAGTAGCTGCCTGGAATGATGCAACAGTAGATGGAAAACTATATCATGCACGTAGTTTAGACTATCCACTTGATATAAGAGATCCAAAAACAGGGAGATATCTGCAGGAAAATCAGATCGTTATAGTACGCGAGCCAAATGATGGTTATGCATCCCTATATCCAGCCTTTGCAGGTTTCGTTGGTAGTGTAGGAGGAATCAACGAAAACAAGATAGCCATAGGACAATCATCATCTTGGTCCTCTGATGAAACCTATCATGGTATTCCAATGACCTTTCGAGTAAAGCTTGTACTTGATCACGCCGCTAGTGTAGAAGAAGCCATAGACATCATCCTCTCAAATACAACATGTGGACACAACTTTATCATATCTGATGGAAAAATTCCTGTGGGATTTGCTGTAGAAACAACAGCTAACTTCTCATATGTGGGTACATGGAATACTAGTGTAGAGGCAACGCATCCATGTTGGATTATTGATCATGTAGTTCGAAGAACAAACTTTTTTGTAGATCCAACTACAGCAGCAACTCAGAGAAAAAGATATGATCCATCTAGTTTTTTACTGTGGTTATTTCATAAAAACTATTATTTTCCATTTTGGTGGCATTATAGAGTACTTAGTCAAGAAATAGAAAAACACTGGGGTAAATTAGGTTTGAATAGCACAATGTACATGCTAAGAAAAGTATACCTGGGAAGAACTGACTTCTTCCTTTTTTTAGCGAGAATAATAGGTTTTCTTCACACCATGCATCAGTGGGTTGCATGTCCTGAAACAGGCGACATACTTATCTCTTTTGCAGATGTAGGTAAGAATGCTTTTGAAAAACCAGTCTATCATTTCAACCTATTCCGATTATTAGACTAATGAAGAAAACAATAAGGGCATTGGCATATAGGATCTATATAAGCTTTTAAAAATATCATAATGTTTTTTAATATTATCATTTTCTCATCACTCTTCCCTTGTTTTCCGCAATCTCCTTTTAAAATGAACGTATCATACGATCAAAAAATGAGATTTCCCAATAATTTTCCATAGTTTTTTTGGTTTTTTTGTTTTTTCTGAGTTAAAATGAATAGCGGAAGACTAAGGCTATGAAAAAAATATAATACAACATTCTTGATTTCAGGAAACTGAGGGTCGATAGAAACTATGGTAGAGATACATAGATCAAGCTTCATATCCCCATATGCTGTGATAATCGGAAATGTGAAGATTGGGAGAGAATGCGGCGTGTTTCCACACGCAGTTATACGAGGTGATCAAAACTCTATCATAATAGATGATGGAACAAATATCCAGGACTGCTGTGTTATTCATGTTAGCAGAGAGTATAGTGTTAGAATTGGGAAAAATGTCTCTATAGGACACGGTGCTGTGATACATGGAGCTGTTATTGAGGATGAATGTCTAATTGGTATAAATGCTACAGTATTAAATGGTGCACGCATTAGACGTGGATCAATCATTGGAGCCAACGCATTGGTGACAACTGAGATGGACGTCCCTGAGAACAGTCTGGTACTCGGTGTGCCAGGAAAGGTTGTTAGACAAGACAAAAAATTTATAGAAATGATCCGCTCAAATGCTGCCACATACCGGAGACTGGCACAGGAGCATAAGGATAAAAAATATTCCATATACAAGGCTTAAAAACACAAAAAAAAACACTCTCATCCTCTCATCACTTCACCCTCTTTTTGTTTTTTTAGAAAAAAGGATTTTATTTGGAAAATGTTTTAAATCAAGACTACATTGCCCTCCCAAGTACAAAAGAAATTCAGTGCAGCTATTTATTTTATCCTTCAGTTGAGGGTGGAGGAAAAAAGAAACATGAATGAGGTAGTCATAGTTTCAGGTGTTAGAACTGCTCAGGGAAAATTTGCTGGTGCTTTAAAAGATTTCTCAGCACCACAGTTAGGCGGTATGGTCATCAAAGAGGCAATAAAAAGAGCAGGTATAAAACCAGAGGATGTAAATGAGGTCATCATGGGCAATGTTGTATCAGCTGGTCTTGGTCAGAATGTCGCAAGACAAGCTGCTATACTAGCAGGCATACCATATGAGGTAGGAGCTTTACATGTCGATAAAGTCTGCGGCTCTGGACTAAAAGCTGTAGTTCTTGCAGCTCAGGCAATCAAAGCAGGAGATGCAGATGTTATAGTAGCAGGTGGAATGGAAAGCATGACCAACGCCCCCTACCTATTGGAAAAAGCTAGATTTGGCTACCGTCTCTTTGACGGAAAACTTGTTGATGCAATGGTAAAAGATGGACTCTGGGATGTATACAACAACTTCCACATGGGCATGACTGGCGAGATAATAGCAGAGAAATACGACATCACACGAGAAGAATGCGACAAGTTTGCATTATGGAGTCATCAAAAGGCTGCCAAAGCAACAGAAAAAGGATGGTTCAAGGAAGAAATAATACCAATAGAGGTCAAACAGAAAAAAAACACTCTGCTTTTCGATGAAGATGAAGGAATCAGGAAGGACACAAGTTTAGAGAAGCTATCAAAACTAAAACCATTTTTCAAGGAAAATGGAGTTGTAACAGCAGGGAATGCATCACAGATAACAGATGGAGCATCAGCAGTTGTTGTAATGAGCAGAAAAAAAGCTGAGAAAAAAAACATCAAACCCTTAGCCACCATAAAGGGATATAATAGCAGCGGCGTCAAACCAGAATACGTAATGGAAGCACCCATACCTGGTGTAAAAAAACTGCTGAAAAAAATAGATCTCCACATAGACGACATCGACCTGTTCGAACACAACGAAGCATTCTCATCTGCATCAATAGTAGTCATGAACGAACTAAACATTCCACGAAACAAATTCAACATACATGGTGGAGCAGTCGCATTAGGTCATCCAATTGGAAGCAGTGGATCAAGAATACTCATCACATTAATGTATGCCATGAAAAGATATAACCAAAAACGTGGTCTCGCAACAATATGCCTCGGCGGAGGCAATGCTGTATCAATGATTATTGAGAGATAAAAAAAAAGAATTGAAGGAGGGAAAAACTCTAGCTATGACAAAAATAGAAAAAATTGGTGTTGCTGGAGCTGGTGTGATGGGACATGGAATAGCATTAGTAGCAGCTCAATCAGGATACCAAGTAGTTCTACAGGATATAAAAGATGAGTTTGTAAAAAAAGGAATAAACAAAATAGAAAAATTTCTAGATAAAGGCATTGAAAAAGGAAAAATCACAAAAGAAGAAAAAAACACTATAATGTCCAACATCAAAGGAACCACCGATCTACAAAAACTAAAAGACGTAGATCTAATCATAGAAGCAATCTTCGAAAACAGAGAAGCAAAAAAAGAACTTTTCCAACAGCTAGACAAAATATGCAAAAAAAACACAATCTTCGCATCAAACACATCCACCATACCAATCACAGACCTTGCATCCGCAACAAAAAGACCCGAGCAGTTCATCGGGATGCATTTCATGAACCCTGTACCGCTCATGAAACTAGTAGAGGTTATACGTGGCCTCAAAACCTCTGATGAAACAGCAGATACAATAAAGAACATAGCAAAAAAAATGGGTAAAACACCAGTGGAGGTAAATGATGGACCTGGTTTTGTGTCCAACCGTGTCCTTATACCAATGATAAACGAGGCAATATTCTGCCTCATGGAGGGTATAGGAACTGCTGAATCCATAGACAATGTAATGAAACTCGGTATGAATCATCCAATGGGACCACTAGAACTAGCTGATCTAATAGGACTAGACGTATGTTTAGACATAATGAATGTGTTATACGAAGGCTTTAATGATTCAAAATACAGACCATGTCCATTACTAAAAAAAATGGTACAAGCAGGATACCTAGGCAGAAAAACCGGCAGAGGATTCTACGAATACAGCAATAAATAAATGGAGGAGGAACAGTGTCATATAAAAACATCACACTTGAAAAGAAAAAAAATGGTGTTGCAATCATAAAAATCAACAGACCGCAATCTCTAAACGCTCTCAACAAAGAAACCCTAAAAGAGCTAACAACAGCTATTGACGAAATAGAAAAAGACAGAAACATAAAAGCAGCTATACTAACTGGAGAGGGAAAAGCATTTATTGCAGGAGCAGACATCAAGGAGATGAAAGACATGACTCCCCTAGAAGCGAGGGAATTCTCTGAAATGGGACATAACCTTCTAATGAAAATCGAAAACTCACGCCTACCTTTCATCGCAGCTATAAACGGATATGCCTTAGGTGGAGGATGCGAAATGATGATGGCATGCGACATATGCATAGCATCTAAAAAAGCAAAAATAGGACAACCTGAAATCAATCTTGGCATCCACCCTGGATTTGGAGGAACACAGAGATTACCAAGACTTATTGGAAAAACAAAGGCCATGGAGCTACTATTAACTGGCGAAAACATCAGCGCAGAAGAAGCATATCACATAGGACTCATCAACAAAATAGTAGAAGACAACAAACTACTAGAAGAAGCAGAAAAGACAGCAGAAAAAATAGCAGAAAAATCATCAATCCAAACAGCATTCATAAAATCCCTAGTCAACAAAGGCATAAACATAGATCTACAGTCAGCATGCTCACTAGAAACCTCTTACTTCTCATCCAGCTTCTCTACACATGATCAGAAAGAGGGAATGAATGCATTCATCGAAAAGAGAAAACCTGTTTTCAAAGGAAAATAAACCAACCATATCTATTTTGAAAATCCTTTAAACAAAAAAATGATTATAAAAACACCCATTCTGCATATCAAAAAGCTTCGATAGATTTAAATATTGATACTCACAATATTTTTTACAACTTTACCATAATATGGGGAAAAGACTATGAACAAAACATTATCTCTTATGATAGTGGGTCTTTTAGTTCTAAGTGGTTTTGGAGCAGCTGCTACACTAAACAGAAATACTGATGAGAGGATCAGTATAAAGACAATCATTTTCTCAAAACCAGTATTACATGAACAGAATGGATATATATCTGTTACCATGGATAATATGAATTCCTGGGTAAAAACACCTGGTAGACCTATGTTGCCAGCATATATAGAGGTCTTTGTCTTTCCATTTGGAACCAAAATCAAAAAGGTTGATGTCGCATTTTCCAAGCCTAAAAACATGATGCTGCATGGGAAGGTGATACCAGCTCCAAAACCTGTTCCACTAACTGAGGCAGGAGACACGGCCTGTACCTATGCGAATCAGAATGTCGATGAGGTATTGTATTCGACCGATGATTTTTATCCACAAAATCAGTTCACATATAGTGTGTCTTCTGGTCTAAAAAATAATATCCACAGCATGTTTTTGGTTGTAAGATGCTATCCCATAAGATATATACCTGCTAGGAATGTCCTCTTCTACTCTGATAGAGTAGAAATAAGTGTAATGTATGAGGAGCCTGTTGCATCAGCTGTATTTCCTGATGAGTACGACATGGTGGTAATAGCTCCATCAAGATTTTCAAAAGCTCTTCAGCCGCTTATAGAACATAAAAACAATCATGGCATAAACACCACACTAAAAACCGTTGAAGAAATATACCAAGAATATGAGGGGCGAGACAAACCAGAGCAGATCAAATACTTCATCAAAGACGCCCTGGACAACTGGGGAATAAAATATGTACTACTAGTAGGCGGACTAAAATCACTGATTTATGCTAAACGTAAGGATGATTGCAATCAGGGAAGTAAGGATTGGTATGTCCGGGTTAGATATACCAATCTGAAGGACGAGGGAAGCATATATGACCCTGGATACATAAGCGACCTATACTATGCCGACATATATGATGGTGAAAACAATTTCTCCAGCTGGGACTCCAATGGAGACGGCATATACGCAATGTGGTCAAACCAAGTTGGAAAAAAAGACATAATAGACCTCTACCCAGATGTATACGTTGGACGACTACCATGCAGAAACACACTCGAAGTCAAAATCATGGTAAACAAAATAATCAACTACGAAAAAAACAAGGCAGACCAATCATGGTTCAACAAGATGGTTGTGATAGGTGGTGACACCTTTAATGATGTTAGTTCAACTAATTACTATGAGGGGGAGGTGGAAAATCAGAAGGCCTTGGATTATATGGATGGTTTTACACCTATAAGGATATGGGCTTCGAACCGTGATACCGGTGGTCTTGTGCCAATCCCAAGGGATATTATAAGGGCTGTGTCTAGAGGCTGCGGTTTTTTGATGTTTTCGGGTCATGGAAGCCCTGAACGTTGGAACACTTATTGGCCAGAGGCTTTTGATGAAGAAAGAGCAAAGGGTCTGTGGTATTACAACATACCAGCATTGTTCAATGGAGGAAAACTTCCAGTATGTGTAGTGGGTGGATGTCATAACAGCCAGTTCAATGTAACAGCAACAAGCTTTCTATTAGATGGACTATGGGTGTATGGCCCTGTTCCTGAATGTTTCAGCTGGTGGCTCACACGTAAAATAGGTGGTGGATGCATAGCAACCCTGGGGAACACAGGTCTTGGTTATGGCACGGTTGGAAACTATGGTGATCTAGATGGCGATGGTGTAGACGAGCCTGATTGTGTGGAGGCACTTGGTGGATATCTAGATACACAGTTCTTCAAAACATATGGCGTATATAATGTCAGTGTGTTAGGCGAGATATGGGGAGATACAATATCGAATTATCTTAATGTGTTCCCAGGTATGGAGGATAAAATAGACTGTAAAACAGTTGAGCAATGGGTGCTACTGGGTGATCCTAGTTTGAAGATAGGAGGGTATTAGTAAATACTACAAAAAAGATGTTCTAATTTATTTTTATGCTGCTTATTCTTCTTTTTTTATTTGATAACTCTGGTTAGTATCTCTTCTGCCGCGGTGTGGGGATCGATTTCTTTTTTGAGTATCTGATCCGTCAACGATTGGATTTTTTCTTTAAGATTTGTTTCATCAAATATTAGACTTGTTAGTTTTCTTTTTATGATCTCAACTAGTTCAGTTTCGTATCTTTTTCTGCGTTTCTCTTCAAACATATTGTTTTTTTTCAGATACTTCTTATGTTTTTCGATCTCATTTATGAGTTCATCGATACCTTTTCTTTCCCGGGCGATGGTTGTTATGATCGGTGTTTCTCTCTCTGTGACTATGCGGGTTAGATCAAGCATTGTTTTTAGCTCAGCAATAGTTTGTTCAACACCTGGTCTGTCTGCTTTGTTTACAACAAATATGTCTCCTATTTCCATGATACCTGCTTTGATTGTCTGTATTGAATCACCTAGGCCTGGTACTAATACGACGAGTGTGGTGTCGGCGATTTTGACGATATCGACTTCTGCCTGTCCTACACCGACTGTTTCAACCATTATAATGTCTTTGCCTGCTGCATCGAGAATGTTTATGGTGTCATATACTGCGCTGGTTAGTCCCCCAAGCATGCCTCTTGTTCCCATGCTGCGTATGAAAACATTTTCATCATCGGCAAGATTCATCATCCTGATACGGTCTCCTAGCAGCGCCCCTCCGCTGAATGGGCTGGTGGGATCGATGGCTATGATGCCTATTTTTTTGTTTTTTTCTCTATATTTTTTTGCTAGTTCGTAGATCAATGAGCTTTTTCCACTCCCCATAACACCGGTTATGCCTATGATGTGTGCCTTACCTGTGTGTCTGTGAAGTGTTTTTATAATTGGAATAGCTTTTTCGTGATTGTTTTCGATCATTGTTATTACTCGTGCTATGGATAGTGGATCTCCTTTTAGTACTCCATTTACGAAGTTATTCGTCATTGTTTCACATTCTTTTTGATGAAATCCACAATTTCATCGGTTGGTGTCCCTGGTCCAAATATTTCTGCAACACCCTCTTTTTTCAGCCGAGGAACGTCTTCTTCAGGGATTATACCTCCACCTACAACAATGACATTATTCATTTTGTGTTTTTTCAACAATTTTATGACGTCTAGAAATAATGTCATATGGGCGCCGGAGAGTAGGCTTAGGCCGATGACATCCACATCTTCCTGAATAGCTGTTCTGACTATCTGCTCAGCTGTTTGATGTAGTCCACTGTAGATGACCTCCATGCCTGCATCTCTCAGTGCTCTTGCTACTACTTTTGCCCCTCGGTCATGACCATCTAGACCAGGTTTTGCAACCAATACCCTAATTTTTTTTTCCATAGTATGTGCACCCCCATTTTTTTTCAATCAGGAATATCATTTCTGTTTTTTAGTATAGGATGGGTTCCTTATATTCTCCAAAGACATCTCTTAGAACATCGCATGTTTCTCCAAGAGTGGCATAGGCATGTACGCATTCTAATATGTATGGCATTAGGTTTTTGTCACCCATGGCGGCTTTTCTTAGTCTGTCAAGAGCTTTTTTGACCTTTGTCTGGTTTCTTTCTATACGTAGTTTTTTTAGTCTGTTGATCTGATGTTGCTCGCCTTTTTCATCTACCTTCAGGATGGGTATGGTGATTGGTTCATCGAGCTGATATTTGTTGACACCTACGATGATGCGTTTTTGTTCATCTACTTCTTTTTGATATCTATATGCGCTTTTAGCTATCTCACGCTGGAAGAATCCTTTTTCGATAGCTGGTATGACGCCTCCTAGTTTTTCAATTTGGTCAAAATATTTGTATGTTTCTTCCTCCATTTTTTCAGTAAGCCATTCGACATAGTAGGAGCCTCCTAGTGGATCTATTGTGTTGGTAACACCTGTTTCTTCTGCTATTATCTGTTGCGTCCGCAGAGCGATACGTACAGCTTTTTCAGATGGTAATGCCAGTGCCTCGTCCATAGAGTTGGTATGTAGTGACTGTGTTCCACCTAAAACTGCGGCTAGCGCCTGTATGGCGACACGTACAATATTTATCTCAGGCTGTTGTGCGGTAAGTGTGCAGCCAGCAGTCTGTGTATGGAAACGCATCCACAGTGATCTGTTTTTTTTTGCACCAAGTTTTTTCATCTCCCGAGCCCAGATACGACGAGCAGCTCGATACTTAGCGATTTCTTCGAAGAAATCATTGTGTGCATTGAAGAAGAAACTCAGTCTATATGCAAAATCGTCGATCTTAAGCCCTCGTTGCATGGCAGCTTTGACATACTCTAAACCATCTGCTAATGTAAAGGCAAGTTCTTGAACCGCGGTGGAACCTGCTTCTCTGATGTGATATCCACTTATACTGATTGTGTTCCAACGTGGAACATGTTTGAATCCATATTCAAATGTGTCTATGATTAGACGAAGCGAGGGCTCTGGTGGGAAGATGAAGGATTTCTGGGCAATGTACTCCTTCAGTATATCATTCTGAATAGTTCCACCTATTCTATCCTTGGGTATACCCTGTTTTTCGGCATTTGCAATATACATCGCCCATATAATCGCTGCTGGTCCATTGATTGTCATAGACGTGGTGATTTTGTCTAGTGGTATGCCGTCGAACAAAATCTCCATATCCTTTAAGGAGGAGACAGCTACTCCACATTTACCAAACTCACCTCTTGCCATTGGATGATCAGTATCATAGCCATATAACGTGGGGTAGTCAAATGCCACGCTCAGCCCAGTCTCACCATGCTCCAAGAGATATTTATAACGTTTGTTTGTCTCCTCTGCAGTTCCAAAACCAGCGAACTGACGCATCGTCCAAACTCTACTCCGGTACATAGTTGCATGTATGCCTCTGAGAAAGGGATACATGCCCGGGAAACTTATGTCCTGCTCATAGTTGATATCACCAACATCTAGTGGCGTGTAAACAGGTTTAACACTGATCCCTGATAGAGTCTCAAAACTATCTTTCCTCTCAGGCTTTTTTTTAACAGCCTCCGAATAACAGTTTTCCTCCCAATAGCTCTTTTGTTTTTTTATATTATCAAGCATCTTACCATCAAACATTGTCATGCCAGGCTTCACACCCCCCATTTTAAGCAAAGATGAACACTTTTTATACTTGTCTCAAATTTTTTTAGTAGTCGATGCCTCTCCGAGCAAATATCCCATCATGATATGGATGTTTGATCTCCAGCATCTCAGTGACGACATCTGCTATTCTAACCAAATCTGGATGCGCATATCTGCCAGTTAATACAAGTTCAACCTTTTCTGGTTTTTCCTCAATAAGCCTCATTACATCATCCAATGATATAAGGTTGTAATCAACAGCAACATTTATCTCATCAAGTATAACAACATCATATCTACCACTTTTTACAGTCTCTTTTGCATGTTTAAACCCCTTTTGCGCAAAATCAATGTCGATCTGCTCAGGATTACTGCGTGATACAAAATCATCTCTTCCAAACTGCACAACCTTAAAACCAGGTATTCTATCTATTGAGTCAAGCTCGCAATACCGGCGGCCTTTCATAAACTGTATCATATACACCTTTAGTCCAGCACCAGCGGCCCTAATACCCAGACCAAGCGCAGCAGTAGTTTTTCCCTTCCCAGCACCAGTATAGACATGAGTTAAACCCTTTTCCAACGGCATAAACAGGCACTACCCCCTTCGTGATATGTCTGTCCACATTATATTTCTTTCCTCTTCCTCTAATATTTTCTACCTACACTGTACACTGTTTTTTTTGATCCCAAAAAATTAGGTTATCTTTACTAAGTTTGGATTCAAATATAGAAAGCTTTATTTTTCCTGATTTTATTCCCACCCCCATGAAATTGGAACTAAATGACAACCAAAAAATGATACAGAAAATGGTGAGAGAATTCGCTGAAAAAGAGATAGCACCAGTGGCAGCAGAGCTGGACAAAAAAGGGGAATATCCAACCAAGATACTTGAAAAAATGGCAAAACTTGGGCTCCTAGGGATAATTGTACCACCTGAATATGGTGGCGCAGGTCTGGACACAGTCAGCTACGTTACAGTGATCGAAGAGATATCGAAAAAATGTGCATCTACAGGTGTTATAACATCAGTGCATAACTCTCTTGTATGCTGGCCAATCATCCACTTCGGCACAGAAAAGCAGAAAAAAAAATATCTACCACAGCTGGCAAAAGGGGAAAAAATAGGGGCTTTCGCCGGCACAGAGCCTAATGCCGGCTCAGATCTTGGATCAATGCAGACAACAGCAGAACTAAAGGGGGACAAATACATTATCAATGGTACAAAAACCTTTATCACCAGCGGTAGTAAAGCAGGAATTATAATTGTGTTTGCAGTAACAGACAAAGAAGCAGGATCACGAGGCATAAGCGCATTCATAGTTGAAAACACTATGAAAGGATTCAAAGTCGGCAGTATCTTTGAAAAAATGGGCATCAATGCAAACCATGTAGCTGAACTTGTATTCGAGGACATGGAGGTCCCAAAAGAAAACCTCCTTGGTAAAGAAGGCGAAGGATTCAAAATAGCTCTCATGGCTCTCGACGGCGGCAGGATAGGCATCGCCGCACAGGCAGTAGGCATAGCACAGGCAGCATTAGACGAAAGCATTGAATACTCCAAACAACGTCAACAATTTGGAAAACCTATATCCAAGTTTCAGGCGGTTCAATGGATGCTCACTGATATGGCTACCCGTATCCAAGCAGCACGTCTACTAGTCTACAACGCAGCATATCTAAAAGATAAAGGGGAAAGATTCACCAAGGAAGCAGCCATGGCCAAATTATTCGCATCAGAGACAGCTATGGATGCTGCAATCAAAGCAGTACAGATACATGGCGGCTATGGATATACCAAGGAATATGTTGTTGAACGTCTTTTCAGAGATGCCAAAATAACTGAGATATATGAGGGGACATCTGAGATACAACGACTGGTTATAGCGAATAATCTACTGAAATAAAAAATGAAATCAAAAAAATCAGTGTATAATTATCTAGGCAGGGGGAGGCATGGATTAGATATGGAGGAATTCAACTACGAAAAGGAATATCGTAGATGGAAATGGAACATACCAGATATGTACAACATTGGCTACGATGTTGTTGACAAACATGTAGACACTGAAAAAAGAAATAAGATTGCATTGTACTGGGAGAACAGCGAAGGTCTGGAAAAAAAGTTTACTTTCTGGGAGATGAAAAATCTTACTAACAAGTTTGGAAATCTACTTAAAAAACTAGGTCTCAAAAAGAACGATCGCTTCCTGATACGTCTACCGAATATCCCAGAATTCCACATATCATT
>QMSS01000001.1 GCA_003649715.1 Thermoplasmata archaeon | reverse complement strand
ATTTTTTCAAACTTGCATTGTAAAGTTAAGTTATTAAAGACAAGACATATAATTCCAATAAAAATTATAGCATAATTTTTAAATATGTGGAAAAAATTATAGAGTTATATGTCAGAGCAAAATAAAATTTATAGACGAAAATTGGAGGATAAGGTTTCTAAATATCTTAATAGAAGAGAGATGATTGGGATAAAAGGCGCTAGACAGGTTGGTAAAACAACTCTTATGAAAATAATTTATGATAAAGTAAAGGAGGAGAAGGCTTTTATAAATCTAGATCTACCAGATATGAGGAGAACCCTTGAGGAGAATCCTCTTGACATAATCAAGAGATATAAAAAGGAGGGAAAGAAACTATTTCTATTCCTAGATGAGATTCAACGTGTTAGAGACGCTGGTGAAAAGTTAAAGATAATATATGATGAATTCCCTGATGCAAAAATCCTGTTCTCAGGTTCATCCTCCCTTGAAATAAAAACAGACATCCTCCCATTTCTAGTTGGAAGAGCATTTATCTTTGAATTATATCCATTTGATTTCGAAGAGTTCCTCTCTACAAGAGACAAAGGTCTGACAAAAGTATTCCTAGACAGGAAAAGAATTTTTGAAAAAACTTTAGATGGAAATGATGAACCACAACCTCCATCTTTCCAAGAAGAATTTCTTAGCATGTTGAAGGAATACCTTGTCTTTGGAGGATACCCAGAGGTGATAAAAACTAGTGATGAGGAAACAAAAAAAATGATCTTAAGTAACATAGCTTCTCTATATATGGAGAAAGATGTAACAAACTTCTTTGGTATAAGAGATACCTCAAAGTTTGAAGATCTACTTAGATTCCTCTCCTTTAGAGCAGGCTCTCTATTAGCTGTATCTAGTATAGCAGAGACTTTAAAAGCATCTTTCAAAAAAGTGGAGGAGTATCTAGATATACTCAATCACACTTATATAATACATTTCCTTCGTCCATTCCACAGTAACCTTGTAACAGAGCTTAGAAAAACACCAAAGTTTTACTTCCTAGACACAGGGTTAAGAAACTCCATAATAAACAACTTCGTTCCCCTTGACAACCGCACCGATGCAGGTACACTCCTAGAAAATTTTACATTAAGAGAACTACTCAACCTGAACAACTACAAGATAAACTATTGGCGTACAACAGGAAAAGCAGAAATAGATTTTATACTAAGCAGGGAGGATAAAGTAATCCCAATAGAAGTTAAACTAACTGGAGGAAAACTGGGAAGAGGATTCCATAGTTTCCTAAACATCTACAAACCAGAAACTGCCTTTGTAGTAACATTAAATGAATTTGATATGAAAAACATTAACTCCTGCAGAGTCTATAAAATACCAGCATATTACATTTAAAAAAAATTCTCAGCAAAAAAAATCTCTACCCCCCTGCCGAAAAATTTCCAAAAAACAAAAATATTAAAGACAAGCCTAAATACCAGCCTTCCAGATGACCACCTCATTCGATCTACAAATCCAAATAATAGAAGTCATAGAAATAATAACAACCTTCGCAATCTTAAAAATCAGAAAACAAAAACCTGTCTTCAAAGAAAGCCTAAGATTCTTTATAGACACAAAAAACATCATTCTCTCTCTAACATTTATACTACTAGCAGATTATATTTTCTTCCTATTCATCAAATGCCAAAGAATCGAAATAATATCCTTCCTGATACTATCAATAATCATAGCACCAATATTTGAAGAAATAACATTCAGAGGCATACTCCTAGGCTCAATCTATCTAATACTAAAAGAGAAGGGATTTAACAAAAAACACACAGCTACAATATTACTAACCATAAACCCCATCATCTTCTCACTTTGGCACATCTTCAACACCTCAACCTTTCAAATCGAAGGATTCATCTCCAGATCAACAACCGGATTCATACTGGCTATCTCCTACTGGTATGGAAAAAGAAATCTTATTCCTCCTATAATCGCTCATTCAATCTCAAATCTATTCATCAACCTCTGCATATACAACCTACTATAAACCCGTCATCATCCAAAACTCACACCACTATCCTACAAACTTTAACACACCCCCACTACACCTCCCGTCTCATCCTCATCCCAACTCCATCCCAAAAAAATAAGAGAAAAAAACAAAAAAGACACAAGATAACAGAACCAAAACAAGTATTAACCCCCATATCAATCCATCAACAAAAAAAAGAAAAAAGGAGGCTTTTTACTTTTGAGAATAGCACACATATCAGACATACATGTAAACTATGGAACAGACTTCAACAACAAAATATTCGAAAAAGCAGTCAAAATACTAAACAAAACAAAACCAGATCTTGTCTTCATATCAGGCGACATAACAACAGATGGACTACTAAGAGAATACGAGCTAGCAGAAGAAAAACTCAGCATGATAAATGAGGAGCAAATAGTTGTACCAGGAAACCATGATGAACGCAATCTAGGATTCAAATTGTTTCCAGAGTTTTTCGGAAAAACAAACTTCATACATCAACACCAAAACATAACACTGGTAGGACTTGCATCAAGTGAGCCAGATAAAGATGACGGAAGACTTGGTAGAAAAAGACATGAACTAATAGAAAAAGCTATAAAAAGAAACAAGGATGCGACCATCATTGGATTCCATCACCATCTAATACCAGTGCCAAACTCAGGGAGAGAAAAAAACATTATTGAGGATGCCGGTGAAACACTAGACATCATCCTAAAAAACAGGGTTCCCCTAGTTCTAATGGGACACAGACATGTCCCCTACGGGGTAAAAATACATAAAACCCTGCTGGTAAACGCTGGAACATTCTCATGCAACAGAACACGAGCACACTTTGGAAACACATTCAACATCATAGACCTGGAGGAACAAAACATTGTGATCACTGTTGTAAACATTGAAAAAGAAAAACAGAAAAAAATGATAAAATTCAATCCAACCAACAACCAATACATCAATAGATACTACGATTTCGGACTTAAAATACAATAAAAAACACATAACCCCCCCGTCCTCCCTCTTTTGATCATGCTCTTCTTTCTCAAAAAAAACATTGTTTTAGTTCTGCCTTAGAAAAAAAGAACAGAGCAAAACAAATCATCTTTTGGTTTTTTTCCGCAATGCTTTTTACCAGACAAAATATACTGGGTGAACGGAGGCTTCTATTGGACACCACCCTACTGCTCATAGGAGGAGGCACACTTGCTATCAGCTTCTACATGGCATGGAGCATAGGCGCTAATGATGTAGCCAACTCCATGGCCACAGCAGTTGGAGCCAAAGCAATAACATTTAGACAGGCAGTGCTCATAGCAGGCATACTAAACTTCATAGGTGCTGTAACAGTTGGAAAACATGTTACAGAAATAATAAAAGGCCATATAATAAACCCAGTCATAATAGGAGAACCAAAAACACTGATACTAGGATTTGCTGCATCACTCCTAGCCGCCGCCATATGGGTGACACTCTCCACATGGAAGGAAATGCCTATATCAACCACTCATTCTGTCATAGGAGCACTAGTAGGATTTGGACTGATAACCTGCGGAACAAGCTGCGTCAACTGGAAAGAACTAGGTTTTGTTGCATCAAGTTGGGTTCTATCACCAGTATTCGGATGCATACTGGCATTCATCGTGTTCAAAACAATTGTTAAAACAATCTTCGAGCAGGACAACCCAGTAGCATCCGCTAAAATAGTTGGACCAATCATAATAGGAATAACCGCCTTTCTAATAACATCCTCATTATTACTCAAAACACTACTCAGCGAGATACTAGGAATCACAGACCTAACAAACATCCTCACCATCTCAGCCATAATATCCATAGCTGTCATCGGAATATCCATATTTTTACTAAGAAACATAGAAGCAAAAACAGACAAGGACTACACCCTGGTTGAAAATATCTTCAGAAAACTTCAGATCATCACATCCTGCTACGTAGCATTTTCCCATGGAGCAAACGATGTAGCCAATGCCATAGCACCTGTCGCAGCTATCAGCTCACTCCTAAGCAGCAACACCCTAGGCATATACGCCGAGATACCCACCTATCTACTAGCAATCGGAGGAGCAGGAATATCCGTTGGATGCCTCACATGGGGACACCGAGTTATGAAAACCGTCGGGGGACGTATAACCCGGCTAACAAACACACGTGGCTTCTCAGTTGACTTCGGAGCAGCCACAACAGTACTAATCGCATCCAAACTAGGACTACCAATATCCACATCACATACAGTAGTTGGAGCAGTAATAGGAGTTGGACTAGCACGTGGATTAGACGCCGTCGACCTAGGAGTTATCAAAAAAATTATTTACTCATGGCTATTAACAGTACCAGTTGCCGCAGCAACATCAGCAACAATTTTTATATGCCTAACATGGATAGTATAAACAACACAAAAAAATATGGTTTGAAGGAATAAAAATGGTGAAGGAGAAAAACCACTTCAGAACACCAATATCATACACATATAGAAGAAAATCCCCGTTTGATCAACTACTTGACCACATGGGAAAAGTACGAGAATGTATCAACATACTTGGAGATGGACTAATCAGATACTACCAGGGAGACTACAAAAATTTTTCAGAAATAGCAAAAAAAGTATCTAAAATTGAACACGAAGCAGATCTAATCAAAAGAAGCATCAGAAACCATCTACCATCATCACTTTTTATGCCTGTAGAAAAAGGCAAGTTTCTATGGGCTCTAAGAGAGCAAGACGCTATACTGGACCATGCAGAAAACCTAGTGCGTCTGCTAGATCAACGTCACACAAAAATACCTAAAGAACTTCAGAAAAGCTTCATCAACCATGCAAAGGTTGTTATGAAAACAGTAAAGGCCATGGAGGATGCAGTTGAAAGCATAAGAGACCTACTTGAAACCAGTTTTGTCAAACGAGAGCGGGAACAAACCAAAAAACTGATCCATAAAGTGCATGACTATGAATGGAAAGCTGATAACGAGAAATACAAGATAACAGAGGGAATATACAGGCTTGAAAAGAAACTAAACCCTATGGATGTCTATCATCTCCTCAAAATAGCAGACTGGGTGGATGACATAGCTGATCACTCGGAAAATGTTGCAGACTGGCTAAGAGCAATGATAGCCAGATAAAAAAAACACCATTTTTTCTATTTTTAGTTTAAATGTTCAATTCCCCAGAGAAACTTAAGGTAAAAAGGTTTTTTTATTTGTCCCTGTTTTCCATCAAACCCATAACCTTCTTAGCTAAAAACTCCCTTATCTCCTCAGGCTTCGTTGTATCTATACCAAAATATTCAGGGAACAGACGAGTTGTTGTCAACATCTCTGTTGATCCATGTTTTTTTGCATGAACAAGCTTCATAGCAACAAGCTCATCAACATGCTCATATACCCTTGGTCCTATCATTCGTCTAAGATCAGATTGCTTTATAGGTTGATGAAAAGCTATTAGAGAAAGTGTTTTTAGAAGATGAGTTTTTATCTCAGGTTTTGCAACCATGACAGAGTGCTCAATAAACTTTTTCTTAACCTGCATAGCATACTTGTTACCCGCCTTTACAATCTCAATAGAAGTCTCATTCCTTCGTTTAACATTGTAGTTCTCAATCAAAGCATTTAACGCCTCAGAAACTTTTTTGGTAGATAGACCAGTGGCTTCTTTGATATCCTCTATAGAAACAGGTTTGGTTGCAGAGAACAACACTGATTCTACCAAACGTTCTTCTTTCACACCCATAGGAAAAACCCATTTTTTAGGTATATCCTATGTTTTTGATATATATCTTTCCATATGGAAATCTACGTTGATAAACCTTTATTTTGTTATCATATGCTAAGAATAGGATGGACATCAATGTTTTTATGAACTCCTCATGATTGTTTGTGTCGCAGAGATCATTGATTGTCATGGATTTTGTAGGAAAACGATTGATTTTTTCCCAGACACTCATGACATCCTCCTCAATATGGTCCTCATGCGCCGTGCCTCTCATATGCTCACGTGCCTCCCGCTGAATCCTCTCCCGCTCTTGTCTTCTTATCTTGTCCAGGAGCTGATATTCCTCTGCCTCTTTTCTCGCCTGATCAAATGCATCTAGGAGTTCCATCAGCGTAACTGGTCTCTCCGCCTGACGTCGAATCGGCTCCTCAATAGGTGGCTGAGGCATCTTCATAACAAGATTTGTGTATGAATACCCATCATCGCTTTCACACCATGCTCCTGTTGGTATATCATCCCAGTTGAAAACAGATGAGTTCTCATCAATGTTTTCCTGATGTGTCTCTATATTTATCACCAGATCATCGCTTTGAAGTTTGAGTATCCTCCATGCCATGTATATGATACGTCCAGCTGTCATAAGATCGATTTTTTCCTCCCTTGCCCTTTTAAGATACATGGTGGAGAAACTTACAAGATCAATGTCCCACGGATTTAGATGTTGTTTTATAACCAATTCAAATGCAATGGCAATGGATCTATCAAAAGGATTTTCTATTGAGAGATGCCCCCCTCGACCTGTTTTTTCAACCATCTCGATATATTTGTTGATACGCGACTTATCTTCTTTTTCATCGACAAGTGCTTTATGGAATAGTAGATGGCTAAGCACATTGTTGTCTATCCGATTTTGTTCCATGCTACGTTTCTCTCCTCCATATGTATTTCTCCTTTTGGCCCAACAGATTCAGGGTCGATGTTTCCAATCATCTCTGAAATACCTGTGTCCTGCATGGTAACACCATATATGTGATTTGCCTCTTTAAGCACCACTTTTCTAAGAGAAACAGTGATGAACTGTGAATGCTCCGAGTTTTGTTTGATCATACGGGAAACTGTCTCCGCATTTACACCATCTAAAAACATGTCGATCTCATCCAAGACATAGAATGGACTTGGATCATATTGCTGTATTGCAAATATGAATGCCAGGGAGGCAATGCTTTTTTCTCCTCCAGACAACGCGGATAGACGTAGAATCTTTTTACCACGTGGTCTTGCACGTATTGTGAGACCGCTATCAAAAACATTTTCCTCATCCTCAAGCAGCAGCTCTGCCTCTCCCCCCTCAGATAACTGTGCATATATTTCTTTGAAGTTTTTGTTGATTTCATCAAATACTTCAAAAAATCTCTCCTTTTTCTTAGCTGTTATCTCATCTACAAGTTTGATTAGGTTTTTCCTCTGATCTTTGAGATGCTTAACATCCTCATCGAATCTTTTTTTCCTCTCCATCTGATGCTCGTATTCTTCGAGGGCACGCATGTTTACAGGCTCCAGCTCCCGCATGTTCTCTTCGATTACTCTAACTGTTTCCTTCAGGGATTCTATGTTCGGAAGTTTTTTATCTTTGATCTCTACATTGTATAAAGACAGTTCTTGCTCCAACTCCCGTATGGTTTCCTCAAGTGTAGACAATCTATATTTTGCTCTTGTGACTAGATCAAGATATGACTCTATTCGTGTATTTATTTTGTCGAGCTCATTTTCAACATTAACCGTCTTTTTATAGATATCATCTCTATCAGCTGTTAAATCCTTCACTTTGTCAGTCATCTGTTTTTCAACATTCATGAGAGCCTTTAGCTCATTCTGACATTGTGATCTAGATTTTTTAAGTTCTTCAACTGTTGATCTAAGTTTTTTTATCTCACTTTTTATTTCCTCTATCTTTGAGAGAATCTCTTTTTTCCTTTCCTCAGTGAGATCAATTTTTTTACTGAGCGTCTCCTGCTTAGAGTAGAGATCACGAAGAGAACTTTGTAGATCAGATACCTCCCCCTCCAGGGTTCTAGCCTGCTGCGCCAGCTCTTTTTTAGCTCCACTTAGCAGATTTCTGCCTTTTTCTTCTCTGAGAAGATCAAGTTCTTTTATCCGTTTTTCGCAGATCTCTATTGCAGATACAACATCATTCTTTTTTTTCTCAAACTCCTCTTTTTCCTTTACCTTTTTTTCTAGCTCCTCTGTTAAAATTTTGAGTTTGTTGACAAACTCTTTTTTTCTAACCTCAAGGTTTTGTATCTGTGTATCAGCATCAACTTCGTTTTTGAGTGACACAATTTCTCTTTCTAACTCTGCTATTTCTCTTTTAAGATTGGATAATTCATTAGACATTGTCTCCTGTTTATCAATGGTTTCCTGTAGTTTCTGTGTTATCTCTTCTAGCTGTCTGTGATCTATGCCTCCAAAGGATATATGTACATCTGGTTTACTTCCACCTGTTATCGCACCACTTGCTTCAATGAGATCGCCCTTCATGTCGACGAGACGTACACCACCCATGAGACGACGTGCATCGCTTAGGGTATCAACAATGACTGTGTCGCCAAATACATACCAAAACGCACCTCTATATTTATCTTTGAACCGCACAAGATCAATGGCAAAGCCATGTGAGCTTGGATCTCTAACCGCCATGAGGGCTTTGCCTCGTGGTTTGCCCGTGATCATCTTGTTCAGAGGTAAAAAGGTGGCTCTACCAAGTTTTTTCTTACGTAGATACTCTATAGCAGCTGCAGCAGCCTGGTCATCATCAACCACGATGGACTGTATACGTGAGCCAGCTGCGATCTCTATAGCTGTTTCATATTTTTTATCGACATCGGCTAGTTCTGCAACAGTTCCACATATACCTTTTAGTTCTCCTGAATCTCGAGCTGTCAGGATAGCATTAACCGCAGGATTGTACCTGCTCTCTATAGACTGGATAGCATCTATCTCAGCCTGCAGCTGTGTTTTCTCACGCTGGAGTTTTCTTATCAGATTTTCGATATCTACTAATTGTTTTGTCAGATCAGATTCTCTTTTCTTTTTATCAAAAAGTTTTTTTTCCAGATCTTTCAGCTTTTTATCTCTATCATGCCTATTTTTTTTGTACTCGCTGAACTGCCATTCTATGTCTCTGATCTCAAACTCATATGTAGATTTTGTTTCCTCCATCTCAGCTATCTGATGATCCATTGCATCTATTTTCTCAACAAATCTGTCTCTTTTTAGTTTCAGTTCATGTATCTCACTCTGCTTCTCATTGTATTCCTCACGCATCTTAGCTAACTCTCTTGTGAGCTCTATGGATCGATCATCAGACTCTGCAATGCTATCCTTTAGTTCTGAGAGTTTTTTCTCCTTCTCTCTGAGAATGTTTTCTTTTTCTTCTATCTCATTCAGGAGAGCAGCATGCTGTGTGTTTAGATCTTCTATCTCTTTTCTCAGTTTTTCTAAACTGTTTTCAAACTCTTTCTGTTCCCTCTTAAGAGCTAGGATCTCATCATTTGAATAGTTGATCTTCTCCTCAATTTTGATCTCATCGGTTCGTAACAACTCTATTTTTTCTTTTATTTCTCTTGCCTCATCACTACCTGCCTCACTGATTTTATTCTCCACCTCTTTTAGATGCTGCTGCAGTTGAGTATACTCCTTTTTCAGTTTTTCTCTCCTTTCTATCAATTTCTCTCGTTCCTTTTCATAGGACATCATCTGGTTATTGATCTCTGCTATCTGCCCTTCGACATCCTGTTTTTTCTTGTAAACTATTTTTGCTTTTGTCTCATATAGTTTTTCTTGAAGTTCCTTGTACCGATAGGCCTCATCTCTGTCCTTTTTAAGCTGACGTATCTGTCCTGAAATCTCATTCAAAATGATTTTGATCCTCTCAAGGTTCTCCTCCACCTCATTTTTTTCTTTCTCAGCTCTTTTGATATCATTATCAAATGTACTTATGCCTGCTATCTCATCTATAATCCTTCTCCGCTCAACAGAACCCATTTCCACCAACCAAGTGACATCACCCTGCTTAACAATGTTGTATCCATCACCTGAAATCCTGGCATGCGTGAGAAGATCTACAAAATCTGAAAAAGAAGCAGCGTGACTGTTTATATAAAAATAGCTGTAGTAATTATCTGGATCGTTTTTCAATGGAGCACGTTTGATCATACGTGTCAGCACTACTTCATCTGAGTCGACTGGCATCTTTCTGTCAGAATTATCAAAAACCAATGAAACCTTGCAGTAACTAGCAGGTTTCTTATGCTTTTTACCACCATTAAATATTAGATCAGTCAGACGCCCAGCGCGCATAACCTTTGAGCTTTTAGGACCCAAAACAAATAAAATAGCATCAACAATATTGCTCTTACCTGAGCCATTAGGACCTGTAATAGCGGTGAAACCTGGGAAAAAAGGTATCCTCAGCTTTCTGCCAAAGGATTTGAAGTTTTCCATCTGAATCTCTTTAAGATACAACCTTTCATCCCATCCTATCCAAATCCATTTTTTTCAAAGAATAGAGTAAATCCATAAACCAGCTGGATTTACTCCACGTGTAACATCACTCATATCAGGAATGTGCATCCCATTTTTCATAAACAAATGAGTGTATATAAAATTTTGGAGATTTTTTGTATACCCTTTTATGCCGCGGGAGGGGATCGAACCCTCGACATCACGGTCTTCAGCCGTGCACTCTCCCAACTGAGTTACCGCGGCAACAACAAAACATCCTCTTTTCCCAGCTAAAAAAACATCATATTGCTATACTGTCTTTCTATTCAAGTTTTTCTATCAACTCATCTATAGTTTTTCTCATCTCCCTCAACTTTACTTTTAGCATATCAATAGTCTTAGAAACCTGATCTGTAGTAACAGCACCATGCGGCGATGGCTCAATCAATCCCTCCTGTTCCAATATCCTCAGAGAATACCGTACCATGTGCTGAGGATGTTTTGTCAACTCAGATAATTTTATAATACCAGATGGTTCGTTTTCTTGCAGGGTTTTAAGCACATAAATATGTCTTTTTAGAATATCTAACTCTGTTTCAATAACATTCGTAAGAACACATCTTTTTTTCCCCTCTCTCATCAAAATATCCCTCTGCATCAAACCAATTTTTTGTAATACATGCTAACACATGTAATGTATTTTCGAATATTTAAAATCAATCTATTTAACCCACCTAAAATCCAATTCATCCGAATCAGATATTTTTATTCAAAAGGTTATTTATAATTAGATCACTATAAATATAGATAAGTTTTTAAAGTAGACAACCATAAAAATATTAATTGAGGCTAATTTAAAATGATAGAAAAAAAGATTAAAAATCATATTTTATGGTACCAAGTTTTTCTCACTATAACTATTTTGATGTCCACCTCAGCCGCTATTTCCATCACCACAGCCAACAATAATAATGATGAAATACCTAGAGAAATTTCTGTCACCTATCTGTTTGACGAGCCAACAATTAGCAGCATACAAATACATAACACTGTTTATGACAGAATTTTCATGAAAAACGCACCCTGCATCGGTAACCCCGGTGAACCAAGCCTTCCTGCAAAAGGAGCATACATACTACTGCCACCAAATTGTAGAGTAATAGATATAAAAATTCATACCAGAAATAGAATATATCTAGGATCAGGATTTAGAATCACACCTGTCGGTGACCCTATCCCACTAGCTATAAATGGTTTTCCTATACTAAAACATGGAATGAACAGGGAATACAACCATAATAATGACAACGAGACCATTCCAGGTAAATTATTTGACAAAATCGGTATTTACAGCTTCAGAGGATATGATATACTAGTTCTAACGTTATACCCCATGGAATATAATACTTCTACTGGCGAACTCTTTTATTTCAAAGAAATGAAAGTTTCTGTAGAAGTTGTCAGGGATGATACTCATACCAATAGTTTATTCCGCGGTTTAGAAAAAGATAGATCCGAAATAATAAAAATGATAGACAACCCAGAGGTTGTCTCAATGTACCCCAAAAATATCACAGGAGGAAAAAATAATACATTTAGCAGCCACTATGATCTCCTTATAATAACCACTGATCAATTTAAAGATGATTTTGAGCCTCTGAAGGAAGCACATAACAACAAAGGAGTTAAAACAATAATCAAAACACTTTCCGATATTAATAATAACCGGGGGGATGTAACCCCTGGAGAAATCCGAACTTTTATCAGAAACATCTATCTAGAGAATGGCATCGAGTATGTTCTTATTGGTGGAGACGAAGATGTAATCCCTGCGCAGGAACTTTATGTGAGGGCATGGATAGGCGGTGAGACAACCTATATGCCTTCAGATATCTACTATGCATGTCTAGATGGCACCTATAATTATGATGGTGATGACAAATGGGGTGAGCCAAATGATGGACCCGGTGGCGGAGATGTCGATCTAATAGCTGAAGTATATGTCGGCAGAGCATGTGTTGGTAACTCCAACGAAGTAAATAATTTTGTTGACAAAACCATAGCATATATGGAAAACAATGAATCAAGATCATCTACATACAATGATAGAGTTTTGTTAGTAGGAGAACTATTATGGAGCGACCCACCAACATGGGGTGGTGACTATATGGATGAACTAATAAATGGATCAAACGCCAATGGATATACCACTGTAGGAATACCATCCAGTGATTACAATATTACTACTCTTTATGACCGAGACTGGCCTGGAAACAACTGGCCTACCTCAGAGATTATAGGTCATATAAACAATGGACTATACATCATAAACCATCTAGGTCACTCCTGGTATGACTACAACATGAAGATGACAAACAATGATGTTCTCTCCTATCTGACAAATGATCAATACTGTTTTATCTATTCCCAGGGCTGTATGGCTGGTGGATTCGACAACCCATATGGCTATGACTGTATAGCTGAATATTTTACAGTCAAAACAGATCATGGCGCCTTTGCTGTTGTAATGAATGCACGCTACGGCTGGGGTGTAACTGGTGGCACAGATGGGGCATCACATCGTTTTAACCGAGAGTTCTGGGATGCAGTATTTGGAGAAAAAATATTTTCTATTGGAAAAGCAAATCAGGATTCAAAGGAAGACAATCTATACCGTATAAACCAGGCATGTATGAGATGGTGCTACTATGAAACAAACCTACTTGGAGATCCCGCCGTTACTTTCTACAATGAAGACATTAATAACCCACCGGAAAAACCAGATAGACCTACAGGTAAAAAACGCGGAAGAGTCGGTGAAAGCTATACATTCACAACAGTAACTATTGATCCTGATGGCGATCAAATATACTATAAATGGTCATGGGGCGACGGCAACATGAGCAACTGGTTGGGACCATACAACTCTGGCGAAACTGTAAATGTTTCCTATAGCTGGAGTAAAAAAGGTAGATATGAAGTTAAAGTAAAAAGTAGGGACATCCACAAAGCTGAAAGTGAATGGTCTGATCCACTTGTTGTTAACATGCCAGTAGATAAAGTATTTTTCAGACAGTGGCTATCAGCCCTGCTTAATCTTCTAAAAACCCTTTTTCCAAATTTATTCTCCATTTTTTGATTTATACTAAAAAAAATGGATGGGAAAGAAGATTCAACATAATATAATAGGGTTAACTGTGCACACAATTTTTTCCTCTTTACCATTTTTATCTCCTCTCCTCATTTGAGTTGACTGGAGATAAAAAGAACATAAAAGAATTGTTTTATGAATATTCCACCTACTTTTTTATCCTAAAAAAGTTTTTTTGTGTCATTTATCCTATGTATCTTAGCTCCTCTGATTTTTCTTTGGAAAGACCCTCTATTTCTCTGATCTGCTGAGCAATCAGCTCTATCTCCTTTGCTTTTTGTTCTAATCTTGATAGGTCTATGTCAATGTTTGTAACTCTAGTTAAGATCTTCAACACAGCCTTTGCACTTTTAGGATCTACTAGGTATCCTGGTGTTTCCCCCATGAAGCATACACCTTGTAATCCTCGAAGCTTCCCTAATCCTAGTAGTAATCCACTGGCACCTATTATTCCACCACCTGGCTCGTTTTTTTTGAAAACAGCTCCATGCTTCACCATTTTTTTTACAAACTTTTTGTCAGTGGTTGCAAATAAAACCTTTGGGTCTTTTACCTCGTGTCCAAGACCATATCCACCAAGTGTGAACATTTGTCTCACACCTAAGTCTTCTGCTAAGTCAAGTATGGCCTCTACTAGCTCATATTGACCATGCGCAGATAATCCTTGGTAGTCTCCAGTTAGTAGTATGAGGTCCTGCTGATTTTTTTTCTTTGCCTTCCAGTAGTAGAATTCATTGTTTACCAGTTTTATTGTCCCATCTGTGTTTATAAATACCTGCGGTGGAAAATCTTTGCTGTAAAGCTCAGCAAATTTTTTGGCATGAATCATTTCTATAAGATGCTCTACAGCTAGTTTTCCTACGTTTCCAATTCCTGGTAATCCTTCTATTAGTATAGGATTTTTTAGCTTAGGTTTTTTTGTAACATACTTTAGAGTGACGTATTTCATTTTTTCACACATTCTCTTTTTCTTTGTCAGGTTTTTTTTCTTTTTTAATTCTTTTCTTTAGTTTTCTTCTGTATTCTCCGTAGTGGTCTTGAGGTGAGAACTTAGGAGGTTTTTTGGTTATTGTTTTTTTCTTACATCTGATGCAGATGTTGTTGAGTGTGTATGTTTTGCAGGTGGGGCAGAATAGTATGTCTGACATCTATATTGCTACCACCCAGTGATGTCTATTTTTCTCCTATTTCACGTTGGAATTCGCATTCGCCTTTGTATTTTTTTATGTATTCGCATGCCCGTTCTACGGCTTTTTTTATCTGATCTTCAGCTATCTTGTAGTCAGGTGCCTTAACTGTGATTAGGTATCGTGGTGCTGCGATGTATTTTACTTGTATGGTCACGTCTTCATATTCACTTTTTTCAGCATTTATTAATGCCTGACGTATGTGTTCGATGCCATCTGGGAGCCATGATTTTAGTATCAGCAGTCCCTTTATTTCAACGAATGGTATGACTATGTTTTCTTTTGCTATTTTTTCAAATTTTTTTAGCCATTCCCCAGTGAATCCATCGTTTTTTAGGGTGTTGATATCATAAGCGCATTCCTCAAATGCTTCGTATAGTGATCCGTATTTTTTTATTAAGTCGCTGCCGAATTCTTTGTAGCATTGTTCAACGGTTTTACCGAGGCTGTCTGCCAGCATTTCAAATAGTTTCTCTGCTTTCTGATTGTTTTTCCATTCCTGTATTTTATCTCGTCGTTGATGCTCGTTGACTCTCTTAAGTGAGAGATCTATGTGTTTTTTTGCTTTGTCTACATGCATTACTTTGCATACAACTTTTTGTTTTTCTCTTACATGATTACGTATTCTTTTAACCCAGCCTGTTGCGATTTCAGAGATGTGTATGAATCCTTCTTTGCCGGGATATTCATCGAGTGATACAAATGCTCCAAAGTTTTGTACTTTTGTAACAGTTCCAACAATTAATTCTCCTTCTTCTGGGAAATCCTTTTTTATCATAACCCTATTTTTCTTCCATTGTTTCTAAAATCTTGCCTTTTATCTTTGCTTTCCCGCCACTGGGAACAGCAAGTTTGCTACCACATATATGACATGACACCACGGTGGAGGCTCTATCGAATATGACTTGTTCGTTTTCGCAGTCCTCGCATCTTACTTTGATAAATCTACTCCGAGGTTTCTCCATACTCTTTATTCTCCTATTTCCAGTCTTTTTGTTCTAATATTTGGTGATTGATGCATTTTGTTACATTCAACGCATCTGTATCGTAATGCTATTCTTTTACTAGTTTTTTCTCTTCCCTCAGGTTTGGGTCTTGGAAAACCGCCGTATCCGCGGAGTACTCGTCTAAATCTACGTTGCCCTTGTTTTAGCTCACTAGCTTTTTTCCTTTTCACCTTTTCTATTTCATGCATGGTATGTTTTTCGCAGTAGGGGCAGTATCTTTTGATTTTACGTGGTCGTAACATAGCTGGTTTTACTCCTGTTTTTGATTTTTTATTTTGTGGGTATTTATTGGGGGTAAACATGGAGGTGATATAAAAATGTAAGGTGTCATCATTCTATTTTTTTTATTGTTTTATCTGTTTTGCCACCCCTCGCTCTATAAGAGTTTTACTCATCTCCTTAGGTAGGGTCAAAACATCTTCCTTTTTTAGTAAATATTTTTTCGTATCTATCCCTATAAACTCTGGTATATCTTGTGTGATCCTCACAATAGGATTGACATTTTTTACATTTACATAATCATATTTGTTATCGATGCTATCATGATTTTTATTTCCTGTAACTGTTTCATTGGAATCTGCTGTTTCCATTTTTTCTTTGTTGAAAATTTTTTTACGCGCCTCCATTATAATATCTACAAGTGCATTATACAATGTTTTTTCTTCATCCAACAAGTTTTTTAGATCCGGTTTTCCTCCACGTGCTGTTGAGAGAGCAGCCTGAACTATTTTTTTTTCTCTAAACTCATATATGCTATTTGCTATCCTTCTAGTGTTTTGGATCTCATCTATCAAAATACTACTTTTCTGGGCCTCTGCCTCCCTTAATGTTTTGTCGAGTCTGTCAAGATATCTAGCTAGTTTTGAATAAAAATCTGGATCTATCCTTGTAAGTAAGGGCGATTTTTTTTCTAACTGCTGAATATGTCTAAGATTTCTGTAGTTTATCTCATTTTCATCCATTTTTTATGTCTATCGACCTAACATAGTTTGCCAGATTAAATAGTTTTATGTTGAGGATACAAAACAAAAAAAGAGGAAAAAGAATGAAAAGAATATTATTGAAGAAAAAATAGTAATCTAAACATAAATAGGAAGTTTTTTTAGGCAGTGTAATCAGTTTGACTCCATAGAAGCTTTAAAGGTTTCTTCTGGGATTTGACCATCTTTATGGGATTATCGCTTATCAGATATCAACATAATTTAACATGAGTTGTGTTGGGAAGTTTAAGAAGGAATATAGATAAAATGTATACAATTGACATTTTACTTATTTCTTTCTATTATCAAGCTTAAAAAAGCTAAATTTTAATGTCCTATTTATTATTCATTTTAAACCATCTGTCGTTATAGTGAACATAGTTTTTTTTCCTTCAAGCTGTGAACTATGCTTTATTATTGTTGCCTGTCTTTCTCCTTTTTTGATTCTTTCGAGTTTTATTATTGTTTTTATCATGTGTTCTATGTCTTTTACTGCAAAGGGTTTTATGTTTCCATTTTCATCTGTATAGACTTGTGCCGTTAATAATACATATAGGTCTTTTTTTCTTGCGGTTAGCTGTAGGTCTGTTATTTGTCTTATGAGTGAACGGGATGCAGTTTTTTCTTCTGCATCTAGTCTATAGAGCATGTTTATCGTGTCTATTATGATTAGATCGATGTTGTCTATTTTTATGATATCTTCGACTGTTTTTTCTTGTTCTCTTAGTGATGTTGGGCTGAAGAATAGTATGTTGTTTAGTATTTTTTTGTAGTCGAAACCGTGGCATATTTGTTTTAGTCTTTCTATTGAGATGCCTTCTGTGTCTATGTATGCCACCTTTTTGCTGTTGTTGAGTACACATTCTCTAGCCGCTTGTAGGCATAGATTTGTTTTTCCGCTTCCAGCCTCGCCATATATTTCTGTGATGGATGAGCTTTCGATTCCTCCATCCAATAGTTTGTCGAGTGGTTTACATCTTAGCATCAGTTTTCTCATTTCTTTTTTCAATCTAAAATAGATGTAACATGGTTGATAAAAAGATTTTTTTATTTTGATAGGATCTGATCAAGTATGTATTCATCCCATGTTCTTTTTCCCAGTATAATTTCTAGCTCAGGGGGTGTTATGATTGGTTTTTTGTATTGCATGTGATCATCGATAGCGATTCTGGGGCATGCAGTTGATATGAAGCAGTCTATTTGGCTGAATCCCTGTAGTTTGGTTGATGAGAGGTTGTCTAAAACTAGTATGTAGGCTTTTTTGTTTTGTTTGTTTAGCATCTTTTTTATTGTGTATGCCAGCTCTATGCGTTGTTGTCCAGTTTTAGTGGTTATTAGGATGGCGAATTGTTTTGCTTCTTTTGATTGTATGATGGCGGCATATCTTTGTCTTAATATTTTGTCTTTTAGCATTTTTAGCTCTTCTTTTTTAACAGTATTTGTGTATGGATCAGCTGCAATCACTGTCTTTTTAGTGGTTAGCATGAGTCCTAGTGGATGGAAATTTCCACTTCCAATGAATAAAAACGAGTCTACCTTGTCGCGTATCACTGTGGCTGTAGAAAAGTTACATCCTAGTATCTGTCCTTTTTCTGCTATGCGTTTGTCTCCTGTTCCTATTACTGGTTTGAAGTTTTTTTCTAATAGTATTTTTTTGATCTTGTTTAGTGTGTGTATGTGTTGTGCTGTTGTAGTTAATCCAATTTTTTTTCCTTCTAGCAGAGGCATGGCTTTTTCTACAACATTTTTTATTGGTCTAGTGGATTTAGCGTTGATAAATAGTGTTGGAGTACCTGGGTTTTTTATCTCTGGGATGGGAAGATGTCCTATGTGTATTATAAGATCCATGTTTAGGCTATGTATTTCGTGGTTGAGGAGATCGCATGCTCCGAAGCATGGATCTGCGGAGATGAGTGTTGTGGCCTGTGTTGCTTTTTCTATAATATCTGCGATTTTTGATGCATGTGTTTTTAGTCCCTCTGGAATCTGCAGCATCACTTTTTTGTATCCTTTTCGGTTAATGAGCTGAGCTGCTTTTTCTATATCGATATGATACCCGGGTATCCTCAGTTTGTTCATCTGTTTTGTTTCTCCTGTTTTTCTAGTTCCTCTATTTTTTTAAGGATTTTTCTAAACATGTTCATCCGATACTCATATGAGGTGTTTCCTGTGTCTATAACAACAACATGTTGTTTTTCATCCTGTTTTATTGCCTGGAATGTCTTTTTTTGCTGAAGGTAGATTTCCCATCTTCCATCTGATATGGATCTTTTTTTTAGTCTTTCATCTAGACGTTTTTTGACTTCATCTTCGGAGCAGATGCATTGTATTATTAGGAAAACAGCATGGTTTTTTTTGGCTATATTGTGTGCCCTGTCTCGATATATTTTTTTCTGGAATGTCGCATCTAGGACAACATTTTCTCTTTTTTTAAGAAAACTGTCGGCTTTTTCTAGGACCACTTTGTATGTAAGATCTATTTTTTCTGGTGTGTACAGACCCTTTTCATATCCATTGTAGTGTTTTTCAAACCTGCTGATGCCCTGTAGTTCTTTACGTACCACGTCGGTGCTGATTAGTTGCGCATGATGGTCAATAGCGATTTTTGATGCTATTGTGGATTTACCAGTACCAGTTAGCCCGCATATGATAAACAAAACTGGTTTTTTCCTATTTAGTTCCATGGAGAAGAGTGATGCATAGTAATGTGATAGGTCAAAATATTTCCTTGCAGTACTAATGATGTTTTTCTCTTTGTTTTTATCTACATGAGGATCATGTAGTTGGAATCCTAGTACCTTTCCTCTGACATATGCTCGATAGCATTTATAAAAATTGAGTACATCAAAAACATTGTGGTCATTGCTTTTCTCAACATATTGTTTTATAAGATAGCTTGATAGAAATGGATGGTTTAGGAAGTCGAGGTCCATAGCCAGGAATCCTATGTCTGATGCAACATCGATGTAACGAAATCTCTCGTTGAACTCTATACAGTCGAAAATACAGATCTTGTGGGGTAATACCACTATGTTACCGGAGTGGAGATCTCCATGGCAATCTCGGATCATGCCCTGTTGCACACGTTTTTTAAAAACATTTTTCTTTTGTTCAAAAAATCTGCCGGTAGCTTTTCTAATAAACCTATATGTTTCCTGGGGGATTGTGACGCCTATCATTTCTTTTGTCTGCTCAAAGTTTTCATCTACATTATGTTTAACAGATTCCATCCCACCATATTTTTCTATACCTGTAGAGGAGTAGGTTTTCTCAGATTTGTAGAAATCAACTAGGATACTGCATATGTTGTCTATTATGTCTTCATCGATTTTTCCATCTCTAAGTAGATGAGTCATGATACGGTTTTGTGGAAATTCCTTCATTTTTACAGCATACTCAACAACAGGTCCATCTCCATTTATCTCTATCTCATCATCGTTTTTCTTTGTAAATGATACAACCCCCAGATATATATCTGGACATAGTCTCCTGTTAAGCCTTATTTCTTCATCACAGTAATGTCTACGTTTTTCAAGAGTTGAATAGTCTAGAAAACCAAAATCCACAGGTTTTTTCACTTTGTATGCATATTCTCCAGTTAACACGACAAAGGATATGTGTGTCTGTAAAACCTTTACATGTTTTATGTTTAGACCATACAATGAAGGTTTTTTCAACAATCTGTAGAGATTATTTTCTGTATCTTTCATTTTGCTGAAGACTCCAAGAAGGAACCAAGGGTATTAAACATTTCGAAAAAACTTTTAAAAAAACCATTTTTGTTTTTAGATATGTCTGATAGTTTCTAAAAAAACTTTTTCGGATCAACCTTCTCTGTACAGAAAATATTTATGTTTTTGATTGAAAAAAAATTTACAGAACAAAAAAACACATGTTTTTTATTTGATTCCTGATATTCATTTTTTCCAGGAGAAAACATACAGGAAGTATGACAAAATGTTTTTTTGTTGTTTCAGCCTATGGTTTTCATAGTGTTCTTTGCCTTTTTTATCCGAACTAGAACACCTATCCAGATTAGTTCAAAAAACATGGATAATACAGCAGGTAGTGTGGCTGCACAGCAAAACATAGAGAGAGCAAATATCATTGCTAGCCCCTCGTTTTTCACAGAGGCAAAAAGGGCAAATGGGATTTGATCATCCTTTGGTACATGAAGTTTGTTAGCAGCCCATAGTGTTATGCCTCCTGTTCCAAATGTTCTGATAAATAATGCTAGCGATAAAAAGGGCATGATTTTCATGTTTGAAAAAATAAAATGTTTGTTTCCACCAATCATGCCTATAATTATCAGTAGAAAACATAGGTTGATGATTATGGTACTGATCTCTGATGGAAAACGTGTTTTTTTAACAAGTCGTGATACCAGAAGCGGAGTTACTATGTATAGTATTATGCTTTTAAACAACTCTACCATGGGTATGTTTGCATTCGAGAACAGTAGTATCACCAGTGGTGTCAAAATAATAGATATGAGATAAAGGAGAGATAGCGAGAAAAGCGATAGTTTGATGTTCCCATTTAGTATCCTTGTTATAGGGATGATCATCACAGCCGGTGGAACCGCTGCAATGACAACAAAACCATTTTGTATGTCTGGCTGTCTGAAAAAAGATATGCCTATAAGGATAGCAACTGTGGATAACATTCCATAGCATAGTAGCAGGGAGATGAGGAAGTTTTTTGTTTCTAGCCTGATGTCTATATTTCTGATGGAGAGATGACTTAGTGATAATGTCATGGCGATGACAAGTAAAACTGTTGATATGTCACTGAGATATTCACTTGGGTATCCCTCTGTTAGAAAACCAATTACTATACCGAGTGTGATGACGAATGTGAGGTTTGACACGAGTTTTTTAACAGTTGCCAGAACATTCATAGGATCATCATAATAGAGGTGTTGATCAACAGGAGTATAAATGCTGATGGAATAAACATTTTGTACATCCGTGTGACATCTGTTTTGAAGTACTCACTGCTCAGAACATTGCAGAGATGAATTGGGGAAACAAGATATCCTACAAGTGAGCTTATGAATATTATACTGGTTAGCCCCACGATATTGATTTCTACAAAATGGAAAAACGGTTCTACAAGGGGATAGGATAATGCTATTGCGCCTAGGTTATAGCCTGTTAATGTTCCCAGCAGCAGAGGTATCATGACTATCATGAAGACTGCTGGTAGAGGAAGCATACCTATCACGTTGGTTATAACAGTGCTTGCATCTGAGAGTTCAAACATTTTACGGAAAATCATTATTCCAAATATTGCGAGAGGAAGTCTCCAGGACAAGGATTTTTTGATGATACTGATATAGGTGGTACGCTGAGTTTTTGTTAGATAATACAGGAGTATGATGCTGAAAAACACCCCTATGAGAAAGGATTGTATCTGAGATATCCCAAGTTGTTGAAGAATTGCGTAGAAAAGCAGGGGAACAGTTGGTGGCAGTAGATATACTATTCCAGTGTAATCCTTTTCTGAAGTAGCTGTTTTTTCTGTGCTATGAGCTACTATTTTTTTAAGCATAACCATGCCGATTATGATCGATGTTATGAAGGCGGGTATGTTGACAAGAACAAGACTGTATATGTTTATGTTAGAAAACTCTGTGCTACATATAAGGATCATAGCTAGGGAAACAGGATATATTGGGAACCATATGTGCCGGAACCATACGTTCAAAAAATTTTTTTGATCCTTGGTGAGATGATATTTGTTTCCTTCCTCATCTATCATTGGCGCAGAGAGCAGCGCACCACCGGGAACAGGCATTAAACCATATACGGCGGGTATCAGAGCCAAGGTTCCACCTTGCGAAAAAATTGTTCTAAGGCTTTTCACTAGTTTTTTTATCGCCCCTGTTTCCTGCATAGTTTTCGCCAGTACATAGATTCCAAGCATCAACAACGCAAGCTCGATGGTCTGAGTATTGATTTTGTTTGTATCAAATGAGTAAAAAGAGGCTTCTATCATAGCCATTGGGATCTCTATAGGCTCTACTTTTTGTAGGGAAAATATCCCCACGACTATGGATCCAATTATGAGTGATATGCCAAAGTTGAGTCTTTTATGTATCAGAACTATTATCACGGCAAATGCTATTGCAACTCCAATTAGATTCAACATAAGAGGCATCACCTGGGAGAAGAGATATCCTCCAGGTTTTTTTGGCTCTATGCCGCTGTTAGCTCATAGGCGCATTTTTCAGCATCTTCCAGTATAGCATCCATGTCAAGTGTCAGTATTCTGTTTTCAAGCATCAGAGGTTTTCCATTTACAATCGTAGCAATCACATCACATCCACGCATGGCATAGACTAGGTGTGAAACAAAATCATGTTGTGGTGTTAGACGCGGTTTTTTTAGATCCACCATTATAATATCTGCTTTTTTCCCCTCCTCAATAGAACCTATTTTGTCTTCCATCCTTAGACATTTTGCACCACCTATGGTTGCGAGATCAAGTACTGTTTGTGCTGGCAGAATACTGGGATCCCATCTATGATGTTTATGTATGAGTGAGCAAAATTTCATTGTCTCAAACATGTCTAATGTGTTGTTGCTTGCTGCTCCATCTGTTCCCAGACCAACAGCTATGTTGGAATGGAGCAGCTCTGGAAGGGGAGTGTATCCACCGGTTGCTATCTTCATGTTGCTAACAGGACAGTGAACAACCTTTGATCCACTGTTTTTTATGTCGAAAACCTCATTTTTTGTTATCCAGCCGCAGTGGGCAAGAACTATTTTGTCGCATAACAAACCATGTTTTTTAAGTATTCCGATAGGTCGCAGTCCATATCTTTTTTGGACATCATATACCTCCTCTCTTGTCTCAGAGCAATGTATGTGTAGGAGTACATCATATTTGTCTGCCATCTCAAGAGAACGATGTAATGTCTCTGGGCCACATGTGTATGTTGCATGTGGAGCCACAACAGGTCTTACAAGATTGTGTTTTCTCCATTTTCTTATAAAACTCTCGCATCTGGGAAAAAGCTCATCATATGGGTATTCAGGAGTTCCAAAATCAATCAATGGGAATCCTAGAAAGGCACGTAATCCTGCTTCCTTTGTGGTTTTACCTATTGTTTCCTCAAAAAAATACATGTCTAAAAATGTTGTTGTGCCTGAAGAAATCATTTCAAGCAGACCAAGCCTTGTGCCAATCTCAACCGATCTGCTGTCAAGCTTTTTTTCCACAGGCCATATCCTCTCCTCCAGCCATCTCTTTAAAACCATGTCATCTCCGTATCCTCTAAGCAAAGTCATTGGAATATGTGTATGGGTGTTTATCAATCCAGGTAGAACAAGTTTTTTTCTACCATCTATTTTATAGTCCGCCTCGATGGTGATTGGTTTTTTTGATATCTGAATGATTTCCTGGTCCTCTATGTAGATATCTCCATGGATCTGCTCTCTTTTTTTATTCTGAGTAATGATAACAGTGTTTTTGATCAGCACACTCATACTATGTGTTCCTCATTGTTTCTGCTGCTTGATTTTTGTTCCCTTAGACCATGCCTCCTCAAAATATCTGTTTAGCCTGCTGATAATCTCCTTTTCCACAGTCCATATACCCATTTCATCTTTTTTCACTGGACCAGATAGTATAAGCGCTCGGTCATCACCTATAATAAAATTACCTTTTATACTAGGGTTTTCACGGGCATCTACCCCCTCAAGCACATCCCTGTTTTTATATTGATTTACAACAATTTTTGCGTTTTTCGGGATCTCCACATCACCCAGATACTCAGCTACAACCCTAGGATTTACGATTTCTGATATACTCCAGCTATGTGTAGATCTTGATGCAGGCTCCGTTTTAGATGTTTTCTTTATACCTAACTCAATAGCGAGTCCGACACATACTACTCCTATGACAAATCCTATGGTAAACGCCACCAAGTCAAACATATACTAGATACACCACCTACCAAATATTTTTTCCACTGAGATTTGGATATCCAGTATCATGGATAAATAGGTTTGGCTAAAAAACATATATTGGGTGGTGGAGGAGTAATCTTTATTTCCAACCTTTTTGTTTATCCACAAAGACAATACAACCCAGTTTTTGGGAGTACGTGGTTTTTTCTTATGAGAAGAGAAAGGATTCAGAAAGAAATAGATGAGCTAAAGAGAAAACAAAATGCCATTATCCTGGCTCATAACTATCAAATCCCAGAGGTACAGGACATAGCTGATTTTGTGGGAGACTCCTTAGACCTAGCGATGAAAGCCACTAAGGCAGATGTAGAAAACATTATATTTTGCGGTGTAGACTTCATGGCAGAATCCGCTAAAATACTAAACCCAGACAAGAATGTTATAATACCGGACATAGAGGCAAAATGTCCCATGGCTGGTATGGTAGATGCAGAAAGTCTAACTTGGCTGAAAGAGGATCATCCCACCGCAGTAACAGTGTCCTACATCAATACTCCTGCGGAGGTAAAGGCAATATCGGATATATGTTGTACATCCTCCAATGGCGCCAAGGTTATAAAAAACCTTCCTGCGGATAGAGATGTTATCTTCGTTCCAGATCAAAACCTGGGGCTGTATATAAAACGGTTTATACATGATAGAAAGCTGATTCTCTGGCCTGGTATATGCCCCACACATCACAAGATAGAGACAAAGGAGATACTTGAGATAAAGAACAGACATCCAAAGGCAGAGATACTCGTACATCCAGAATGTAAACCTGAGGTAATAGACATTGCAGACCATGTTTTCTCCACTAATGGCATGGTGAAACATGTCTTGCAATCCAACAAAAAGGAATTCATTATCGGAACAGAAAAAGGTCTCTGCCATAGACTGCAAAAAGAAAAACCTGACAAAAAATTCTATCCGCTAAAAACAGCTGTTTGCCCAAACATGAAAAAAATCAACCTAGAAAAAGTGTTAAAAAGCCTAAAAAGTTTAGAACCAAAAATAACATTATCACAAGAAACAATAGAAAAAGCAAAAAAACCTCTGCAGAAAATGATGCAGATAGGCCGGGGAGACTAAAAAAACTATGAAAAAAATATATTTAGACCATGCTGCAACCACACCAGTTGACAAAAAAGTAGTGGAGGCAATGCTACCATACTTTTACAAACACTATGGAAACGCTTCCTCACTTCACTCATTTGGAAGAAAAGCACACGAAGCACTAGAAGAATCAAGAAAAAAAGTTGCAAGTCTACTAAACGTCAAAGAAAAAGAAATCATATTCACAGCAGGTGGAACAGAATCAGACAACATAGCCATCAAGGGAATAGCATACAAAAACAGAGAAAAAAGATACACAAAAGGACCACACATAATCACATCCTCCATCGAACACCCTGCTGTGCTAGAAACATGCAAACACCTTGAAATGCAAGGCTACAAAATCAAATACCTACCTGTAGACAAACATGGCATTATAAACATTGATGAACTTGAAAAAACGATTTCTAAAAACACATTTCTCATAACCATAATGTATGCCAACAACGAAATCGGAACCATACAGCCCATCAAAGAAATAGGGCAAATAGCGAGAGAAAACAACATCATCTTCCACACAGACGCAGTACAAGCCATTGGTAAAACACCCATAGATCCCAACAAAATAAACGTTGACCTACTCTCTATATCATCCCACAAAATGTATGGACCCAAAGGAGTAGGAGCACTATACATAAGAGAAGGACTCAGCATACAGCCCATCATACATGGAGGTGGACATGAAAGAGGAATAAGAAGCAGCACAGAAAACATACCAGGAATCGTCGGACTAGGAAAAGCATGCGAGCTAGCGAAAAAGAGAATGGAAAAAGACACAAAACACATCAAAAAAATGAGAGACAAACTAATCAAAAACATATTAGAAATCGAAGAAAGCTATCTAAATGGACACCCACAAAAAAGACTTATAAACAACGCCCACTTCCGATTCACCGGCATAGAAGGTGAATCACTACTTCTAAGCCTAGATGACAAGGGCATAGCCGCATCCACAGGCTCAGCATGCTCCTCAAAAAAACTACAACCATCACATGTACTAATAGCCATAGGATTAACACCAATCGAGGCACATGGATCCCTCCGTCTGTCACTGGGAAGAGAAAACACACAAGAAGAAATATCCTATGTCACAGACGTATTACCAGAGATCATCAATCGACTTAGAAAAATCTCCCCACTATGGAAAAAACAAGAATAGAAAAGGGGGTATGAAATTTACTTATGACAGGTATGTACAGTGAAAAAGTCATGGAACACTTCAGAAAACCAAAGAACATGGGAAAAATAGAAGATGCTGATGCAGTAGGAACAGTGGGAAACCCTGTATGCGGAGATCTAATGACAATCTACATAAAAATAAAAGACAACAAAATACATGACATAAAATTTCAAACATTCGGATGCGCAGCCGCTATAGCCACAAGCAGCATGATCACAGAACTCGCCAAAGGCAAAACATTAGATGAAGCACTCAAAATAACACGTGATGATGTCGCCAATGAACTCAACGGCTTACCATCCATAAAAATGCATTGTTCCAACCTCGCTGCAGATGCTCTACACAAGGCAATAAAAAATTACCTACAAAAAAAAGAGAGAGAAAAGTGACAGAGCTATGACCTCTCATGTGGAGATTGATGGATGGAAAAACAGTATATGCTTCTCAGCATCGCATCTCATAACAGGTCATAAAAAATGTGGACAGCTACATGGCCATACCTATGCAATCCACGCTAAGATATATGGAGAAAAAAATAAGGATGATATCATACTTGATTTTTCTACGATAAAAAAATTGTTGAGGGAAATCGCTGAGGAACTCGACCACAAAACCCTGATTCCGGAGAAAAACAATGCTGTTACGATCCTAATAAAAGAAAAAAAAGTAGAGATATCAGCCAACAACAAGAAGTATGTACTTCCATTAGAGGACTGCGTTCTGATCCCTTTCAGCTTCACCACTGCGGAAAACCTTGCAGAACATGTGCTGAACAGGCTGATAGAAAAAATTAGGTTAGCAGAAAATATTAAGAAGATCGAGATATGCATAGATGAGGGAGTTGGACAGGGAGCAGGAATAGAAAAAATGTTAGACCAGGAACATGAAACATAAAGCCATCTGTCTCATATCTGGAGGTATCGATTCATGTGTTGCTACATTTATTGCATTAGAAAAAGGATATCAGATATATGCCCTGTCATTTAACTATGGGCAGCTTCATGACAGAGAGCTTGATAGTGCAAAAAAGATTGCAGAAGCAGCAGAAACAAAAAGACATATCATATTTGATATAAATCTGCAGCTATTTGGAGGGTCATCGCTTCTCGACAGATCACTTGTCATGCCGAAAAACCGTGAAATGAAGGATATCAGCAGTGAAGGTATTCCATCTACATATGTTCCTGCGCGGAACACAGTTTTTCTATCAATAGCATTGGCCTATGCTGAGTCTATAGATGCAGATGCCATATTTATTGGTGCTAATGCAATAGACTATTCAGGCTATCCAGACTGTAGACCTGAATACATAAGGGCATATCAGTCTATGGCTGATCTAGCAACACGGAGAGGAGTAGAGGGAAGACCCATCAGAATAGAAGCACCCCTTTTGTATATGACAAAGGCAGATATCATCAAGAGTGGAATTAGATTAGGTGCACCATTAGAGAAAACATGGTCCTGTTATAAAGGTGGGGAAAAAGCCTGTGGCAGATGCGATTCATGCATAATTAGATTAAAAGGGTTCAAGGAAGCTGGTGTAGATGATCCTATAAAATACGAGTATTATCCTGACTGGTATAAAAAATAAAATTTTTTGTAAACAGGTTTGAATTGGATAAAAAGTGGAAGGTGTTTTTTTAGATGATGATACAATTCTTTTCACATTTGCCGTTGTCTCTTGTTTTGCTTGAGATAATCATATAGATCTAATACTACGGGTATGGATATCATTGTGGCTATCACTATCCCAAGGCATATCAGGCAGTCTGATGGCACATTACCTACATTGTTGCTGCCATGTATGAGATCGTCAAAAAACAGGTTTATTGTTCCTATCCATGGTATCTCAAATCTTGCTTTTCCTGATATCCAGCTTAGTTTCACTGGCTCTTTGCAGATCTGCGCTCTTGGATCTTGATCTATATACTCGTTGTTGTCACCCTTTGTAAGGAAACCTGAGTGTGACCAATCTGGTATGAGCCCGTTTATTTTCAACTCAGGTATAGTTATTGTTCTTTCTCTATAGATACCATATTCTTCTATTGTAAACAATTTTTTGCCATCAACAATCTCGACATCAACCCAGCACATGGCTCTATGTATTATCTGATCCTCATCATATCTACCCATCCTTCTGTATATAATGACATCCCCATAGTCCCCATATGTTTTCAATCCATCTTCTGCTTTAGCTCCCCCGAAATCACCGCCATGTGTGATTATATCATTACGGTTGTAGACTTTTTTGACTAGCACCATGTCACCAGCATCTATGGTTCCATATCTCCCAAAGGGCTCGTTAGGATGTTGCATACTACCTGATTCAATGGCAACCATTGGTGCAGCAAACCATTGACCAGTATATGTCCATAGTAGAAGTAATACTACAAGTACTGCTGTGACTGCAACAAGAATATCCCTTATCAACGCTATTTTCTCATCTTCACTTCTCCAAAACTGCAAAAATTTTTCTCTAAAGCTCATCTTAATCATCACTAATATTCTCTGTAATATCCTTTTTATGACGTATTATGATCCTAGTTGATGCTCCGCAGATAGGACAGTTTTTTATATGTTTTTTAAATCTTTTTCCGCATCCTGGACATAGATAGCTCCATTTAAACTTTTTTGTTATACCCTGCTGCGCAAAACTTTGAAATCTTATCTTTAGAGCATGTGCAACATTTTGTATAGAATAATCATCTGTTAAGATAATCACATCCTTTTTTTTCTCTAAATTTAGATCCAGTGCTAATGCTAGTATCTCACGATCTGTATTTGAGAGACGAGCTGTGTCACCAGTCTGATCAGACACCTCGTTTACCTTTTTAAGTGATTTTTTTGATGGAGACATAATTGTTAATCCTTTTTCTAGTAAAAACTGGAATATCTGATAGTATTTTCCACCAGGTCTTAGTTCCGAGGCAACACCTGGTGTTGTTACCAGCTCAGCGTCCTGTATATTAAGTGGTTTTCCTGAGAGAACTATGGAGGTATCTATTATAAAAACCTTGATTTTTTTGTTCATATACTTCTTCCTTTGCTGGATGATGGCAAAACAAAAAAATTTATTTTTTTCATTGTAGTTTTTTTGTTTTTATTTTGGAGGGTATGTCTTTTATCTTAATGATTTGCTGCTCTCCTGTTCTCATGTCTCTTAATGTGACACAGTTTTTTTCTACATCCTTAGGTCCTACTAGTATAGTTTTTTCAGCGTTTATAGCATTTGCGTATTTCAATGATTTACGTACATCTCTGCGTAGCAGATCTATATCTGTCGGTATTCCCTCTTTTCTCAGATTCTGAGCTATTTTTATGGAGATATCCATCATATCATTGTTTATTGGTACTATGAATATATCTGTCTTTGGTTTAGGAAACACAAATTTTTCTGCTTCTAATGCTAGTATTGTGCGGTCGAATCCTATTGCAAAACCTGCGGTGGGAATGTTTTTTCCTCCAAAGAGAGGGATTAGTTCATATGCTCCTCCTCCGCAGAGCTGTTTTTCTGCGCCTAATACTGGTGCGTCTATCTCAAAGACTAGTCCTTTGTAGTAGTCAAGCCCTCTGACTATACTCATGTTTACATGATAGTTTTTTATGTCGAAGGAGTTTCTCAGCAGGTCCAATATTTTTTCTAGCTCCTCTATTTTTGCTTTGCTACTTGTATTTTTATTGAGGAATTCCAATATCTTTTGTGTGTCTGTGGTTTGTAGTATGTCCACAAATTCATCTATTTTTTTCTTCTTGATACCCATTGTGTGTAACATGGATGTGAGATCTTTGAACTGTGATTTATCAATCAAGGGAGTTAGCTGTTTTTGTTTATCCTTTGGTATGCCTAGTGTGCGGAGCATTGAGGATAAAACATCGAGGTCTCCGATGTTTAGCCTTATATTTTTTAGACCAATATTTTTTAGAAGAAAATAGGCCAATGCGATTAATTCAGCATAGGCCTCTGGTGTGTTGGTACCGATGAGTTCACATCCGGCTTGCCTGAACTCTCTATATCTTCCTCTTTGCGGTCGATCATATCTGAAACAACTACCGAAGTAAAAAAGTTTGAGGGGTTTAGGACTCATCTGCATTTTGTCAACATAGAACCGTATCACAGGAGCAGTGAGTTCTGGACGTAAGGCGAGTTTCCTGCCGCTCTTGTCGGTGAAGGAGTATATCTCCTCAAGAATTGTGTCACCAGATTTTGCTGTAAAAAGCTCTAGTGTTTCGAACATAGGTGTTTGTATTTCTCTGTATCCAAACACCTGGAAGGTGGTTCTCATCTGCCTCTCAACATATCTACGTTTCTCCATTTCTTCTGGAGTAAAGTCCCTGGTTCCACGTGGTATTCTGAACACAATTTTTGATTTGTATAAATAGGATGTTTAATTATGTTTCTATGATAAATATTTAGTATAAAACATGTAGTTGAGTAAACCACTATTAGAGTATTGATGATACGGGGAGTAACTTGACGTATAGATAAAGCTAACTCATGTGAGATAAATTGCAAATAATGTATGGAAATCACTTTGTACAATTGCTGGGAAGAAGAACTTATAGATCTTAACTTAAAAACTGAGTTCGACAATATTTTAGTAAGAGACTCTTTGTATAGGAAAAATCTGTTGTTATTCGCTTTTTTAGGTATAAACTATAGACAAAAGGATATGGTGTTCTACACCTCTTTTTTTTACACTGCATTTTTTATTTTGGGTAAGAAATGTCAAACAACACTTAAAAACCAAAAAAACAAAACAAAACAAAAAAAAGAAGGAAGAAGAGGGAAAAACAAACAACATGAAACAAAACAAAACAAAAAACAAAAAAACAACAATAATAACACTAACCATAACACTAATCCTAATAACCACAACCCTAACAACTACACCAACAACCACAACAGCCACACCACCAACACAAACAAAAAAACAAAAAACCACCACAACAACACAACAAACCCCAGATACAACCTATCCCAAAAAAAAACTTGACCCACCAAAAACTACAAACACAAATACCACAAACCCAACCAAAACCTACCTCGAAAAAAAACCCACACAAAAAGAAACAACACACAACAACACACAACAAAAAAACACAACAAAAAACACCATAACATACAACCCAAAAACACAACAAATACAAATCACCATACACCCACCAAAACCACAACTACAAGAAACAAAACAAAAAAACAAAACATACACCACAATAAAAATACCAGGATCCCACCCCACCGGAAAACCCGGAACACCCAACCTACCAGCTATACCATACCCCATACTACTACCACCAAAAACAACAACAACCAAAATCACCACAAAAACACAAACCATAACAATCAACACAACACAACAAGGAATAAACCTAAAAGAAAAACCAATACAACCCATACCACCACCCACACCAACCAACCAAACACCAACACAAACAATAAACCAACAAACATACAATCTCAACAAACCAATACTAAACAAAACAATAGAAAACCAAGGCATACAATACAGCCACGGATACACCATACTACTACTACACATACTACCAATCGACTACAACCCAAAAAAAGCACAACTACTCTACCACAAAAAAATACAAATAAACATACAACTCCAAACAACAAACAAAACCAACCCCTACCTAAGACCAAACAAAACCAACGACAAAAAATGGGTAGAAACACTAGTAAAAAACCCAGAAATGACAAAATACTACCAAAACCAAAAAAAATCAACCTACCCAGGAGGACTATGCAACCCCAACGACAACAACGGAAAAGGATACAACTACATAATACTAGTCAGAGAAACACTCTACAACCTCACAAACACAAACCACACCTGGGAAGACCTCATAAACAAAAAAGAACAACAAGGACTCACCGCCACCAAAATCAAAATAGAAGACATACTAGCATGCCCCGACTACTGGAACCCCGACCCACTCTTCAACGACACACCCGCCAAAATACGCGAATTCTGCCGCGATGCATACACAGACTGGGAAACAGAATACATACTAATCGCAGGGGACAACGATGACTACAACCCAGAAAGCAAAATCGAAAGAAGAAAAATGACGTCATCATTTAGCGGATCCTTGGAGACAGATATCTATTGGACACATCTTGATGGAACATTCAACGGCGACCACGACAACGAATGGGGCGAAGACAACGACTTCGATTACTTCTCAGAAATGTACAGCGGAAGCATACCATGCGACGAACCAGCAGATATCTCAAACTGGCTGACAAAAAGCTTCTACTATGCCGACAACACAGACTCTGACTACCTCGAAAACACTGGATTCTACGCCGGCCAAAGCCTCAGCCACGACATCATAGACCAATGCGCTGTTGAAAAATTCGAACAATGGAACAACAACCATCCAGAACGAGCCTTCAACCTCTCCGTTAAATGGACCGCTGGAGAAACAGGCGACGGCTGGCAAGGCGGCACACTAAACGAAGCCATCACAGGTCTACGCAACGCCATCAACAGTGACAACTGCACAATCATATCAGGAATCGCACATGCAAATCCATGGAAATCTCTAGATGTTTATGATTGGGAGGAGAACTATCATAACACAAAACCATTCCTATTACTAGACATGGGTTGTAAATGTGGTGATATGGATGGAGCAGATGATGGTGTGCTTCATTCAATGCTATTCCACAGTGACACTGAACTAGCATTCGCATGTATATACAATACCGGGCTAGGGAACTACATCGATGACCCAATATTACAAGGATATTTCTGGGAATATATGTTCAACGTAACCAGTGGAAGACTTCCTCTCTGGAAGCTTGGTATGGCGCAGGAATGGGCAAGAGACAAAACAGCAGCACTAATCTCCCCGTACAACCACCTCATGAATACGATAGAATCCTCTCACCTATTCGGCGACCCCGCTCAAACCCTCAAACCACCAGGAATACCAGAACACAACATAGGAATCACAGAAATACAAACTCTAAACCACACAAAAAACAATGAAACAATCAACATAACCACCATAATCATCAATGACGGACTAAATGATGAAACAAACATCATCATTAAACTATACATAGACGACATAGAAGTAAACTCCACAACAATACCCCTCATCAAAAGCTACTCCACAATAAAAACAGGATTCCTCTGGACCACAGAAACAGGATCCCATACAATAAAAATAAATGCCTCCATCCCAAATATTGCTGAACAATACTACTACGACAACGAGAAAAACAAAAGCATCATCGTCGGCGTTCTCAACAACAACACACAACAACTATTCGACACCATCACAGACGCCATAGAAAACCCCAATACACAAGATGGACACACCCTCATAACACCACCAGGACTCTACCAAGAAAACATTGTAATAAGAAAAAACATCTCCCTACTCGGAATAAACAAAAACACCACTATTCTAAAACCCACCTCACCTAACTCACCCACCATATACTTTCATGATGTAGCTTCTGCCAATATCAGCGGCTTCACAATACAGAATACCAATTCTGCCACCACATATGTCGAAAATTCTTCTAATGTCACCATAACAGACTGCATCATATCCAGCGTCGACTCAACTGCAGACATACCAGGAATACATGTTGCCTCATCTACAAACACATCCATCATCAACAATGAAATCTACAATACTTCAATAGGAGTTTTTACAACAGAAGGAACACACAATACCACCATCAAAAACAACCTTATACATAACATCGTTGCATATCAAGCAGAAGGCAATGGTGCAATTGTACTAGACTCCACAGCATACTCACATATATCCTCCAACAATCTCATAAACAACTGTCTAGGTATACTAATTAGACCACAGAGCATAAACAATACTATATACCACAACAACTTCATAAACAACACAATAAACGCACATGATTATGGTCAAGACAACCAATGGGACAACGGATACCCCACTGGTGGAAACTACTGGGACGACCACACAGGACCAGACAACTACCACGGACCAAACCAAAACATACCAGGCAGCGACAGCATAATAGACACACCCCGCAACATACCAAACAACACACAAGACAACTACCCACTACTCAAACCAT